>CAXBRZ010000031.1:0-14389 GCA_963978075.1 uncultured bacterium
GGGCAGCCGCCGACGCCGGCAATATCCGCGAAGCATTGGCGCCATGGCTTGAACTGCGGGGCCGGGACCTGCTGGATCCCGCGGTGCAGGAGAGTTACCTCGCCGTACCGTATGGATACGCGCAGCTCGGCGCCGAAGCTCAGGCGGTGGAGGCGTACGAGGAGGCGCTGAGGGAGTTCGAGGCGGAATCGCACCGTCTTGACGAGTCCATCGTTGCGATTCGCGCCGGCGGCCTCACGCAAGCGTTGGAAGGCTTGTCTGCCGCGCCTGGATCCCCGTTGAAGGTGGATCCTGCAAAAGTGCCGGCAGCGCGATATCTGTACCGGTTGTTGGCGCAGGACGAATTCCAGATGGCGTTGGCCAATTGGCGAGATCTAGGCACAGTGGCCAATCGCCTGGACCTTCGTGGAAGTGACCTGGACGCTTACACGGAGCTCATGGCATTCCGCCGGCATACGTTTGAGAAAGACGTGCCCGTGCACCTCGCGGCCGTTGATCGGCAGGATCTGGATCATTTGGTACAGCGGCGGACGGAACTGGAGGCGCGGTTGACGGAAGCCGACGCGCATTCGGATCTGTCGACCCTGGGTACGCCGCGGCAGCGTGCCATCTGGGCTGAGCTGGAAGCCATGGAGGCGATCGTAGATCGTGCGGACAACCTTGATGACCCTGATATCGAAGACGTGGCAGAGCGTGTCGACTTCCTCAAGGGCTACCTGTACTGGGAACTGAGCGATGGGTTCAAGTCGCGAGTTTGGTCTGCAAAAAAGCGCCTCCGGGAGGTTGGTCGTCTGCTGCGAGAATCGACGCGGTCAGCGACGCTCGTAAAGGAAGCGCGCACCTCGGTGCCCGCGCAAAATGATCGCCTTGCAGCGCGGATGAACGAACTGAGGCCGAGAATTGTGGCTGTACATGCGCGTGCGCAAGCGTTGCGTGAGCGTGAACTTGCAGCCGTGTCTGAATTAGCCGTCCGCGAACTTGAAGCTGAGAAGGTGCGGATTCGGGAATATGTGCTGCAGGCCCGCTATTCCTTGGCAGCGCTGTACGACCGAGCCTCAGCGGCGCCGACAGGCAAGACGGCGGTGTCCAAATGAGGCGCTCGACGCTGTCGCATGTCGTCATGATCGCTGCCTGCGGAGTGGCGGCGGCGACGGCATTGGCCCAGCAGAAAACCACGGTTGGAGAGATTCTCAAGCGTCCTGTGGAGATTCGGGTTGGCGAGAAGGTCCCGGCGGATGCTGAACGTGCCCGGCGCAATTACGAGGCATTTCTTGCGCTTTCCAATGGTGACGATGCATTGCGCGCCGATGCGATGCGGCGTCTAGGAGATCTGAAACTCGAGGCAGGCGAAGAGGAACGTATCGGCCGCGACCTTGCTGCCGGCGCCCCGTTGGCAACGCGCGACGCAATCGATCTCTACACGCGGTTGCTTGAGGCCGTTCCGGGCTATCCCCGCGCCGACGCGGTTCTCTACCAGCTTGCCCGAGCCTACGAGGCGGCCGGCGACGCCGACGGATCGCTGAAAACGCTGGAAGCCCTGGTCAGTCGTTTCCCGCGAAGTACTCTGGCTGCTGAAGCCTGGTTCCGACGCGGAGAATTGTTCTTTGCAGGCCGTCGCTGGTCGGAAGCCGAGTCCGCGTACCAGTCTCTTATCGATGGCAGTGGCCAATCGGAATTTTTCGAACAAGCGACGTACAAATTAGGTTGGGCGAGGTTCAAGTCGGGTGACAACGAAGGTGCGCTCGATGCCTTCACCCGACTACTGGATCGTCAGGTTGTGGGTCCCGGTGGCGAAGAGTTGGATCTTGATACCTTTTCCCGGCCGCGCCGCGAACTGGTCGAGGACACACTGCGGGTGTCAGCTGTGATTTTTTCGGCGGAAGATGGTGCAACCGGGGTAGAGAAATTCCTGCAGAAGTCCGGTCGGAAGGCCTACGCGGACCTGCTTTATGCAACTCTGGGTGACCTTTATGCGTCGAAGGAGCGGTGGACGGATGCGGCCACCGCTTACAGCGCCTTTGCGAAGCATGAACCGCAGAGCGAGAGGGCGCCCTTGCTGCAGAGTGTCGCCATCGATGTGTATCGCCGCGGTGGTTTTGCACAACTGGTGTTGTCGGCGAAGCAGGACTACGTGGAACGCTACGGGCTAGGGGCGGATTTCTGGAATCAGCGGAAACCCGAGTCGCTGCCTCTAGTGGTGCGCGAAGTCAAACAGAACCTTCAGGATCTGGCGGCGTACTACCATGAGCAGGCGCAGACAACAAAGGCGCCTTCGGACTATCAGGAAGCGGCACGCTGGTATCGTGCGTTCATTCAACAATTTCCGCGCGATGCGGGGACAGCCGAAGCCGCCTATCTCTTGTCGGATGCCTTGTTTGAAAGCCATCGCTATGGCGATGCGGCATCCGAGTATCTCAAGGTCGCGTATGACTATCCGGCCTCGCCGAGGTCGGCGACGGCGGCCTACGCGGCGGTGGTGGCGCTTGAAAAAGAGGAGGCGGATGCGGATTCGTCGAACCGGGCTGACCTGCACCGGCAGGCTCTCGCGGCGGCGAGGCGTTTTGGTGGAATGTTCCCCCAGCATCCTGAGAGTGGCCCCGTCTTGGTACGGACCGCCCGACAATTGTTGGCGGACAAAAACTTTGGCGAGGCGCTGGAGGTTGCCAAGGCGGCATTGGCCCGGGGCGAGGCGCTCGGCGCGGACCTGCGGCGGGATGCCTTTGTAGTGTCAGCAACGGCCGAATTCGAAACCGGTGCATTTGATCGTTCGGAGCGCGCAAGCCTTGAGGCGCTTCGACTCATGCCCTCAGGCGATGCTGCCCGCAACGCGGTCGAGGAGCGTATGGCTGCCGCCATTTACCGCCAGGCCGAAGCTCAGCGTAGTGCGGGGAGGCCACTTGAGGCGGCGGAGGCCTTTCAGCGCGTTGGTCAGTTGGTGCCGAAGGCTTCGATTCGCGAGGCGGCGGAATACGATGCGGCAGCAGCATTCCTGAGTGCGGAGCGGTGGCCGGACGCTATTGAGGTGTTGGAGCGATTCCGTCGTGACTTCCCTAAAAGCGCTCGCCAGCCTGAAGTTACCCGGCGTCTTGCCGTCGCATACCTGTCGTCCCAGCAGCCGCAGGTTGCCGCAAGAGAGTTTGAGCGGATCGCGGACCAGCCGGCGGCAGACCCCGCCACGCAACGCGAAGCACTTGCGCAAGCCGCAGAGCTCTACGAGAAGGCCGGTGACCGCGCCCATGCCACAGTCGTGCTGGAAGGATACCTCAGGCGGTATCCTGAACCCTGGGCCGTGGCGATTGAATTCCGGCAAAAGCTCGCCGATTTTGCATTGGCGACCCGTGATCAGTCGCGCAGGGCGTCCTTCCTCAAGGAGGTCATCAAGGCGGATGCTGCGGCCGGTTCGGCACGTACTGATCGCAGCCGTTATCTCGCCGCTCGCGCAGTGTTGGAATTGGCGGCGTCTGACCGTGACGCGTTCGCCGCTATCCGGCTGACCCTGCCTTTGAAGCGCTCGTTGGATGCCAAGCGTGCGGCGCTCAAGAAGGCGCTGCAAGGATATGAGGGGGCTGACCAGTACGCCGTGGCGGAGGTTTCGACGTCGGCAACCTTCGAAATGGCAGAGCTGTATCGCCAACTGGCCACCGATCTCATGAAGTCGGAGCGCCCGAAGTCACTTTCGGGCGATGCGCTCGAGCAGTATGGACTGCTGCTGGAAGAGCAGGCATTCCCGTTTGAGGAGAAGGCCATCGGATTGCACGAGTCGAACGCCGCGAGAGTGGTGGACGGTCTCTACGACGCTTCGGTGCGCCGCAGTTTTGACGCCCTGGCGACCCTCAAGCCGGCTCGCTACTCCAAGCTGGAGACGCCCGAAGAGTTCAGCATTGACCTGTTGGCGCCAGCCGGCACGGGTTCGCTTAACTACAACGTCCGTTTTCAGGAGGCGGTTGCCGTTGCAGCAACAGAGCCCGTCCGCGCCGAACAGGAGTTCCGCAGACTGGTGGACGAGCTGCCCAAATCGATCGGTCCGCTGATGAATCTTGGGATTCTGGCCGCTCGGCAAGGTCGTTTTGACGAAGCGGACGCCCTGCTCAAGCAGGCCGCGACGCTGGGGCCCAAAGAGGCGGCCATTCATGCCCAACGAGGGATCGTTCTGCGCCAATTGGGTCGGTTTGCGGACGCTGAGGAGGCCTACCGCGCTGCGCTTGCGCTGGAGCCTGATTCGGTCAAGGCTCACCGAAACCTAGGCATCTTGCTGGACCTTTACCGAGGTCGGGCCGCGGACGCCGTTTCGGAGTGGCGGCGCGCAGTGGAACTTGAAGGGGGCGACAAGCAGCTGGAAGGGTGGATCGCAGAAGTGAGCCATCGGACGCCCGCTGCAGGCAGTCCCGATGCCGGAGGCTTGAAATGAACGCTATGCCTCGGATGCCGATGACAATTCTGCTGCTCGGCCTCGCTTGCGCCGGAATGGCAGCCGAGCCGACGGCACCGGCGTCCAAAAAAGCGCCGGTCGCGTCCGGGGATGCTTCCCGGCCGGAGCCCAAGGCAGCGGCTGTTCCCAAGGTCATGGACCGAATAGACCTCGAGTCGACTCAGGTCACCGGAAACCGCGAGTTGCCGAAGGTCATGGTCATTGTGCCGTGGAAACACGCCGATGTCGGCAATATGGCCGGCCGCCCGGGCAATAGCCTGATGGACGAAGTCCTCAAGCCCCTGGACCGGGATGTCCTCAGGCGAGAGCTCGATTATTACGAAAAGGCCGGGCAGGCGCCCGCGGTCACACCTTCCAAGCCTGAGAACTAGTCCACGGTTTTCATTACATAATTAGTTTTCAATCACCCTATCCGAACTTCGGACTGGCACGAGCATCACGGAGCATCGCATGCACGCTTTTGACGTTCTCACCAATTTCTTCAAGCAGGGTGGATTCTTCCTGTACCCAATTGCCCTGGTCTGGATCATTGGCTTGGCCATCGCGGTCGAGCGGTTCCTGTACCTCACGAGGATCGGTCGGGGTAACGACCGCCTTTGGGGGGAATTGCAGCCACTCTTTGAGACCGGGGATTTCAAGCAGGCCACGACGACGGTCGCAGCCTCGGAGGGGGTCCTCGCACAGGTCATGCGCTACGGCATGAGCCGAATCTACACCGCCCGCCGTCGCGACGACGTCGAGAAGGCCATGGAAGAAAGCCTCGTGGAAGTGGTGCCGCAACTGGAACGGCGGACGCATTATCTCTCGGCGCTGGCCAACATTGGCATGCTCATGGGGCTGTTTGGTACCGTCCTTGGCCTGATCAATGCGTTCGCTGCGGTGGCGCAGGCGAATCCCGCTGAAAAGGCGAGTTTGCTCTCAGCGAGCATATCGGTCGCCATGAACAACACTGCGCTCGGCCTGCTCTCTGCGATCACGCTCCTTCTGTCTCACCTTTACCTCGAGACAAAGACGACCAACATCGTCGACGGTCTCGAAGTGGCCAGTGTGAAGTTCCTGAACGCTCTTTCGGAGCGACCGCCGCAGCCCGCCTCGGCACCAGGATCGGCAGGCTGACACATGGCCGGCTCGAAACTTCGCGGCCGCCAGGCGCGCAATCATGCGCGCTACAAGGGACGGAACGATATCAACATCGTTCCGATGCTGGATATCTTTACGATTCTTCTGTTCTTTCTGATCTTTACAGCTGTCTTTTCCAAGACTCACATCGTCGAGCTGAACCTGCCGGCGAAGAGCTCGGAGCCGTTGAAACTGCCCGATGGATTACAGTTGGAAATCGTCGTCCGCAAGAACAGTCTAGTCGTGCAGGACCGCAATACGGGCCCGTTGCAGCCATTGCCGAATGTGGACGGACAGTACGAATTTACTGCCCTGAATGAGTATCTTGCGCGCGTCAAAGCCAGGGTGCCGGAATTGCGCAATGCGACAGTCCTGCTCGAGCCTGACGTGTCCTATGACACCATCGTATCCACGATGGATGCGGTGCGTGCGTTTGACGGAATCGAGGACGGTGTCGCAGCCAAGGGCGAGTTGTTTCCGGTGATTTCCCTTGGAGATGCGCCAGCCGAGGGTCGCTCATGAAGCGCCTCTTAGAACGCAAGCGAAAGACTGGCATGTCCGGACATGGCATGCCGGCGCTTGTGCCGATGATTGACATGCTCGTCATCCTTGTCGTGTACATGCTTGTACACACGTCGGACTACGAGATTCTCCCGAATACCAAAAACATATCGATTCCGGCTTCGCAATCGGAATCAAAACCGAACAGTTCCACCGTCCTCATGATCACAAAAGACACGATCTATGTTGACGGCAAGGTGGCTGCTACGGTTTCGGCGGTCGAGAACAGCGAGGCAACGGCATTGCATTCGCTGGAAAACGCGCTCAATGCTTCGATCCATGCTGAAACCGTTTTGCATGTAACCGACGCTCAGGCTCCTGAAGTCACCGTGATGGCGGACAAGGCGCTTCCTTACAGTCTGCTCAAGGCTGTGATGACCGCCGCTACGCAGGCGAGGGTCGGAAAATTGTCGCTGGCCGTCATCGAGAAGGAGCGTCATGTGACGCCTCCGGGTGGTGGCTGACATGTCGGCATTTGCGGAGAATTATCGGGTCTATGACCTTCCACTTCTGGCGGATACCGTCCAGGAGCGCAAGTTCAAAAGAACCATCCGGATTGCGCTCGCCGTCTGGTTCGTGCTTGTCGTAGGAGTCCATTTGCTGCCTACTCCTGCGCCGGTTCCGGCGAAGGATGTCCTCAATCATGCGGTGGAGTTGAAGCTGAACCAGCCGCCGCCCAAGCCTGAGATCAAGAAACCGGAGCCGAAGCCGGTAGTAAAACCCAACGTAACCGAAGTTGATCCCAAGCAGGAGGCGCATCGTACGGCCCAAAAGGCCATGAATGCGATGAAGGACGAGTTCGCCGGCCTGCGTGCCTTGCTCAAGTCTGAGCCACTTGCCAGCGCCAAGCCGCTCAATACGAAAGTCGACGGTCCTGCTCGCTCGGAGCGGTCTCTTTTGACCTCCAATTTGACTACCGCCAGTGGCGGAATCAATACGTCGTCCATGAGCAGCGGTTTTGGTGGCGGAACGGGTTCGCTCAAAGGGCATTCGACCATGCAGGGGATTCAGTCCTTTGCGGATGGAATGAGGAAAAATGGCGAAGGTGCGCGCCGCTCGGGAACGAGCGGAAAGGCATCTCGCAGTCGTGAAGAGATCGAGATGGTCTTTGATCGAAACAAGTCGTCCATCTACAACCTGTATAACCGGGCATTGCGCGGGGATCCATCGCTACAGGGCAAAGTCGTCGTTCAGTTGACGATCGTGCCCACCGGCGAGGTGACTGACTGCAAAGTGCTTTCCAGTGAGTTGAAAAACGAGGAACTGGAGCGAAAGCTGGTTGCGCTGATCAAGATGTTTCATTTCGAGAGCAAGGACGTCGAGATCATCACCACCACCAAGCCGATTGATTTTTTCCCTGGCTGATCCAAGGTGGGAGACTATCGGGCCTGGTTGCTGGTGCATGTCGGCGCGGTAACCGTTTCGGTCGTTCTGTTCGTGCACCGTGGCGTCCGTTCCCTGATGAACCGGCCGGTGCCGAGGCGCTCCGTGGCCGGTGTGGTTCCCCATGTGGTGGACGCAATCCTGCTTTTCAGTGCCGTTCGACTGGCCGTCATGATCGGGCAGTACCCGTTCCTGCATGCTTGGCTTACCGCCAAGGTGGTGGGTTTGCTGGTCTATATCGCGCTGGGAACGGTTGCCATTCGAGGGACGCGCCCGCCGCGGGTACGGCGTTGGGCATTTGCAGGCGCCCTGGTGTCCGTGGCCTACATCATCCATACGGCGCTTACGCACTCGCCACAGCCGTTTTGAGATTCAGGGCGTCAGGATCAACCCGTGGGGGCGCGCCGCCGCCGTAGCGCCTCCAGGAACAGGATTC
Source organism: uncultured bacterium (assembly GCA_963978075.1). GTDB lineage: Bacteria > Pseudomonadota > Gammaproteobacteria > Steroidobacterales > Steroidobacteraceae > CAIKZZ01. The sequence goes on from CAXBRZ010000031.1 coordinate 7,929, forward strand.
CGCCGACGATGAGAGCGACGCCCAGCCATTGTATGAGGCTCAGGTGTTCATCGAGGAGCCACGCTCCCAAGAGGATGGTGGTGGGCGGCCCGACCGTACTGACGATGGACGCACGGGGTGCGCCGAGACGCCGTACGCCTTCGGCCATGGCAAGCATCGGGACTACGGTGGCGCATATGACCAAGCCGATGAAAAGGGCGGTGGTCTGCCATGTGACGCTGATCTGCCATTGCTGGCCGTTGTATACGTGCCGCGCTGTCAGGCAGAGGGTCGCTGCCGCGAGTGCATAAACCGAGAAGGCTGCGCTGCCGATCGAGCGGGCCCACCGATCACCGGTGACGTAATACGCGGCGGACGTGACCGCACAGGCAAGGACCAGGCCTGCACCGGCGAGATTGCCTCTGAGGATGTGTAGGTCAAGACCCGTCACGACCATGAGGATGCCGGTGTAGGTGATCAGCAGCGCACCCAGCGTCGAACCATGAGGTAGCCGTTTGTAGAGCAGTGCGTCGATGATGACCACGATGGATGGGTACGAGAAGAGCAGGACGCGCTCGACGCTGGCATCGATCAGTTTCAGTGCCTCGAAGTCCCAGGTGGCTCCGAAGTAGTAACACGCGATGCCGGCAAATGCGGTCCACCCGATCGCCCGCACGTTGGGAATGCGCAGTACGCGGGAACCCTGGGTGACAATTGTCCACAGCACCATGCAGGGAACGGCGCAAAGCGCGCGCAGCAAAAGGACCGAATCAACGGACCACCCACCGGCATAGAGCGCCTTCGCGAAAATGCCTTTGGACGCGAAGCCGACGGCGCCGGTCATGGCCAGCAGCAGCCCGGTCAGGGGACTGCCGCGTGTTGGGATCAAGTTGCTCAAGGTTCCTGTGCAGAGGCGTTTGTATGCCAGGTCGTAAATTGCTCGACAGCAATACGTCCGGGTCGGTAGTTGTTCACCGGGGCAATCGGATCCGGGTAGCCGAGCGCCATGCCACAGACCAGCATCTTGCGGTCGTCGATCCCCAGAAGGCGCCTGACCGTGGCATCGAACGGAACCCATGCGGCTTGGGGGCAGGTCGCCAGTCCGACTTCGAGGGCCGCGAGCATCAGATTCTGCAGGAACATCCCGCAATCAACGAGGCTGCCCCTGCCAAGGCCACGGTCGAGAAAGAGGAAAAGACCGACCGGCGCATCGAAAAAGTCGAAGTTCCGCATTTCCTGTGCCAATGCAGCTTCCCGATCCCCTTTCTGGATGCCAAGCAGGCCATACAGTCCCCAACCGCAGGCCCGGCGTCGGCCCAGATAGGGTTCGAACCACTCCTTGGGGTAGTAGTCGTAGGTCCACTCGGGACGCTCCACGGGCTGCGAGGCCGTCTGCCGGACCGTCTGGCACACCTCCTGGCGTGCGGCGCCGGTGACCACGTGAACTTCCCACGGCTGGATATTGGTGCCGCTGGGTGCGTGGCGGGCGGCGCCCAGGAGGGCATTGACGATTTCGTTCGGTACTGGACGGGACAAGAAAGCCCGTGTGGAGACTCGGGCGTGCATCAGGTCGGTCAGGGGCATGGCGAGGTTTCGTCAGACGTGAGGTCCGACAATCTAAGGCATTGCCGCCTTTCCCGCACGTCTGCCCGCGGTGTGCCGCTACTCGCGTTCGCCAAAACGCTTGGCCATGAGGCTGTCGCGAGCGCGCTCGAGGCGGGCAGTCAGGCTGGGTCCGAGTTTCAGCGCGACACCGATGGACAGAACGTCAATCAGCGTCAGCTGGGCGAGGCGGGTCGTCATAGGGGTATAAACGTCCGTGTCCTCATCCACCGAAATTTCCAGCGGCACTTCGCACAGTTTTGCGATCGGAGACCCCGGTGGCACGATTCCGATGATCGACGCCCCTGCGTCGCGAGCGATTTCGACGCTCGACATGAGATCGATCGTCCGGCCCGTGCTGGAAATTGCGACCACGACGTCGCCTCGGCCGAGCATCGTGGCTGCCATGGCGTGCAGGTGGGAATCCGAATACGACATCGCCTGCAGACCGAGACGGAAGAATTTGTGACGAGCATCCGCCGCCACGATTCCAGAACTGCCGAGCCCGTAGAATTCGACGCGTCGGGCATGAGCGATCATGGCGACGGCTGTTTCGATCCGCTCGGCAGGAATCTGTCCGGCCACGTCCTGCAGCGTTCGGGTGGCTCGCTGAAAGACCTTGGAGGTCAGTTCGGCCGGGGAGTCGGTTGCCGCGATGTCGCGGTGCAGGAACGTGGCCCCGGTGGCGAGGCTCTGTGCCAGCCTGAGGCGGAATGTCTGGTACCCGTCCAGTCCTAGCGAGCGGCAGAAGCGGATCACCGTCGGGTCGCTGACACCGGCACGTGCTGCAACGGCGGACAGGGCGCTGCGCAGCACCCATGCTGGCGCTGCGAGAACGACGTCGGCCACCTTGGATTCCGCGGGCGTCAGGGAGGGCCGGAGCAGGCCTACCCGACGAAGCAGTTCGGCTTCGGGTTCGACGGTAGGGTTCGTCGTCGGTTGTGCAGAGGTCATGGTCAGAAGGTCTCGTCGTACCACGTGAATCCGTCGCGGGCGATCAGGGCGCTGGAGGTTGTGGGGCCCCAACTGCCAGAAGCATAGGGCTTGGGGCCGTCCTGATCGGCGTCCCAGGCGGCGCGGATCGGATCAATCCACTTCCACGCAGCCTCGACCTCGTCACGCCGCATGAACAGGGTGAGGTTTCCCTGAATCGCATCCCCCAGGAGGCGCTCGTAGGCCTCCAGCGGGCGTGCCTTGAAGCTCTCGCCGAGGTCAAGCGACAGGTCGACCGGCCGCAGACGCATGGCTTCGCCCGGAGCCTTGGCAAGGATACGAAGCGTGATCGACTCGTCCGGCTGCAACTGGATGACCAGCCGGTTCGGTGGATCGGAATTGAAAGGCCCGGAAAAAATTGAGTGGGGTACCGCTTCAAAAGTAATGACGATTTCGCCAATTGCCCGCTGCAGCCGCTTGCCGGTGCGCAGATAGAAGGGCACCCCGGCCCATCGCCAGGTGTCGATTTCCGCCTTGATGGCGACAAATGTTTCCGTCTGGCTAAGGGGATCAACACCGGCCTCATCGCGGTAACCGATCGTCCGGTCGGTACCTACGGCGCCGGCCCGGTACTGTCCGCGAGCGGTCTTCAGCAGCGCGTCGGCTTCCCCGATAGGGCGTAATGCACGCAGTACCTTCAATTTCTCGTCACGCACGGCGTTGGCGGAACTGTTGGCCGGAGGCTCCATCGCGAGGATGCACAGCAACTGCAGCAGGTGATTCTGCACCATGTCGCGCAAGGCGCCCGTGCGGTCATAGAAGTCGCCGCGCGATTCAACGCCGAGTTGCTCGGCAACCGTGATCTGGACGTGACGGATCTGTCCGCGACGCCAAAGGGGTTCGAACAGGGCATTGCCGAAACGCAAGGCGAGGAGATTCTGTACCGTTTCCTTGCCCAGATAATGGTCGATGCGATAGATCTGCGATTCGCGCGCGATGGCGCCGACCGTGTCATTGATGCGGTTGGCGGATTCGCCGTCCTCTCCGAGCGGCTTTTCCAGCATGATTCTGGACGTCGGCGTGACGATGCCGGCTGCAGAGAGTTCGCGGCAGATGGCGGCGAACAGATCGGGTCCCGTGGAGAGGAAGAAAATCCGGACGATGTCGGTGCGGCCTGCGAGCGTCGCGGACAGGGCGGCATAGTCGGAAGGGTCGGTCGCATCCACCTTGACGTAACCAAGCAGTGGCGCAAAGCCCGCCCAAATCTCTTCCTTGAAGGCATCGCCCAGGTACTGCCGGCATTTGGTTTCGATGCGCGCAACGAATTCGCCGCTCGTCAGTTTTGAACGCGCGACCCCGAGGATGCGGGCGTCGGGAGGGATCAGTCCGTCGGCGTACCGACGGTAGAGCGCCGGGAGCAACTTGCGCATGGCCAGATCCCCGGTCCCTCCAAACAGGACAAGGTCAAAGGCGGGGGCCGTGCCGCGAACGGCGGCGCTGGAGCGGTGATCTGTAGTCATGACTGTAGTGTAACTACAATTTGAACAGATGGAAACACTAACTGCACTTGGCCTATAAAAAACTATAAAGTATTGTTTTATAGATTAAAAATATAAATACGTGTTGTTTTTATACACTATTGTGTAGTTAAATTACTGTAGTTTTCCGAATTAATGGATCATGCATGTCGAACCGCAGCCCTCTTCATCAGACCGTGAGCGCGGTGACCGCCCGGGTTGCGGCAAACAGTGCGGTGACACGGCGCGCCTACTTGCAGCGCATCTCATCGGCAGCCGGGTCCGTTGCCGCCCGGGGGCGCCTGTCCTGCGCGAATCTTGCTCATGTGGCGGCGGCCTCGGAAGTCGACAAGGATGCCCTGAAGGACGCTCGCTGGCCCAACCTTGGGATCGTGACCGCCTACAACGACATGCTGTCCGCCCACCAGCCGTATGACCGTTATCCTCAGGTGATCAAGGCTGCTGCGAGGTCTGTCGGTGCCACTGCGCAGGTCGCGGGGGGCGTGCCCGCCATGTGCGACGGCATTACGCAGGGTCGTCCGGGGATGGAGCTCTCCCTGTTCAGCCGTGATCTGATCGCGATGTCCACGGGAGTCGCGCTCAGCCATGACGCCTTTGATGCGGCCCTTTATCTCGGCGTGTGCGACAAAATCGTTCCGGGGCTGCTCATGGGTGCGCTGGTGTTCGGTCACCTGCCCGCGGTCTTTGTTCCGTCGGGTCCAATGCCCAGCGGCCTGCCGAACAAGGAAAAGGCGCGTATACGGCGCGAATATGCGGAAGGAAAGGCGGGGCGCGAGGCGTTGCTTGAGGCGGAATCTGCCAGCTATCACGCCGCCGGCACCTGCACGTTTTACGGCACCGCCAATAGCAACCAGATGCTGATGGAGGTGATGGGCCTGCATCTGCCGGGGGCCGCATTCGTTCCGCCCGGCACGGCACTTCGTGACGCGCTGACCGTGGAGGCGGCCCGGCGTGCCGCAGCCCTGACGGCGCTTGGGGAACATTATCTGCCGGTTGGCCGAATGCTCGACGAACGGAGTTTCGTCAATGCAGTGGTGATATTGCTGGCAACGGGCGGATCCACCAACCATACGATTCATCTGATCGCGATGGCTGCAGCGGCAGGCATCAGTCTGGATTGGGACGACTTCGACGCGCTTTCCGGCGTCGTTCCCCTGATCGCCCGGGTGTATCCGAACGGCAGTGCGGACGTGAACCATTTTCAGGCGGCCGGGGGTACTGGATTTGTGATCCGTCAGCTTCTCCGGGCGGGTCTCCTGCATGCGGATGTCGGAACCGTGAGCGGCGGGGGGCTGGAGAACTACACCCGAGAACCTTTTTTCATTGACGGGCGGCTGGAGTGGAAGGATGCGCCGGAACAGAGCCTTGACCTCTCTGTGCTGCGCAGTGTCGATGACCCGTTTGATCCACAGAGCGGATTGAAGGTGCTGAGCGGCAATCTCGGGCGGGCCGTCATCAAGACGTCTGCCGTTGCGCAGGCAGACCAGGTCATCGAAGCCCCGGCGGTGGTGTTTGACGACCAGGCCGATCTCGTGGCTGCGTTCAAGGCCGGCCGCCTGAACCGCGATCTTGTCGCGGTCGTCCGCTTTCAGGGCCCGCGGGCGAACGGCATGCCAGAACTGCATCAATTGACGCCGGTCCTGGGCGTGCTGATGGCGCGCGGGTACAAGGTTGCCTTGGTTACCGACGGGAGAATGTCCGGCGCCTCGGGGGCGGTTCCCGCGGCCATCCACGTCACACCGGAAAGCCTGGTCGGTGGTCCACTGAGCCGAGTCCGGGACGGCGACGTGATTCGTCTGGACGCGAAATTGCGGACGCTTGAAGTCCGCGTGCCGGCTCACGAATGGGACAGACGGATTCCCGCCGACGCCCCACCCGCGAGTGCGTTCGGCATGGGACGTGAAATGTTCGGTGGATTCCGCAGAACGGTGTCTGCGGCGGAAGAAGGAGCGATGGTATGTCTGTGAATGCCCTGTCTGTCCGCGAAGTGCTGACGCTCGCGCCAGTGATCCCTGTGCTTGTCGTTGACGACCCGCGTCAGTCGGTGCCGCTGGCACGAGCGCTCGTGGACGGTGGATTGCGGGTGCTAGAGGTGACCTTGCGTACTCCGGCAGGTTTGTCTGCCATTACGGCCATGCGCGAGGCCCTGCCCGACGCCATCGTAGGCGCTGGAACCGTTCTGAACGAGACGCAGTTGCAAGAGGCAGTGCGTGCCGGCAGCCAGTTCATCGTCTCACCGGGGTTTTCTGCTTCGCTGGTCCGTGCCTCGCAGTCATTGCATGTCCCGGTGTTGCCGGGTTGTGTCACTGCGACGGAAATCATGATGGCGCTGGAACATGGTTTGGATACGCTCAAATTCTTTCCGGCGTCGCGGAGTGGCGGGGCGCCCCTGCTGAAGGATTTTTCGTC
>CAXBRZ010000032.1:0-14269 GCA_963978075.1 uncultured bacterium
GTGCCGTACGATGCGGAAGATACCACCGGCTACCTGCGCCGAGTCCGCACCGTTTGCACGCGCGAGTTGTTCGAGCAGCGCCGGGGCAGTGGCTCGAAGGCGGCCGACCCAATATTCGTCGTGGGGCTCCCGCGGGCCGGATCAACGCTGATCGAGCAGATCCTCTCCAGCCACTCCATGGTCGAAGGCACGATGGAACTGCCGGACCTCACCGCCATCGCCCGCGAACTGACCGGCCGGCCGGGGCGTGGCGAGGGCCCCCGGTATCCGGCGTGTCTGACGACCATGTCCGATGCCGAACTGGCGGACTTGGGTGATCGCTACCTGCGCCAGACCCGGATCCAGCGCAAGACGGATGCGCCTTATTTCATCGACAAGCTGCCGAACAACTTTCTGCATATAGGCCTCATCCAGCTGATCCTGCCCAATGCCAAGATCATCGATGCGAGGCGCCATCCGCTCGGCTGCTGTTTTTCGGCCTTCAAGCAGCACTTCGCGCGCGGACAGAACTTTTCCTACTCGCTCGAAGACCTGGGCCGCTATTACCACGATTACGTCGCGCTGCTGGCCCACTTTGACGAGGTGCTCCCAGGACGGGTCCACCGGGTCATTTACGAGCAGATGATCGAAGACACGGAAGGCGAAGTACGCCGCTTGCTCGACTATTGCGGGTTGCCCTTCGAAGAGGGCTGCCTGCGCTTTTACGAGAACGAGCGCGCGGTACGCACGGCAAGTTCCGAACAGGTCCGCCAGCCGATTTATCGGGATGGCGTCGACCACTACAGACATTACGAGCCCTGGCTTGAGCCTCTGCGCATGGCGCTGGGTCCGGTGCTCGAAACGTACCCGTCGGTGCCGGTCTTTGCGGCAGCCGACGGCCAGGATTGATAGACTTCGTTCAGACTTTAATGTGAGGAGGGAGAGGATCCATGAGCCATAACAGAAAAACATCCGTCGCCGCGGGCGACCGGTCGCGACTGGCGCGCTACGCGCCGCTCGCGGCTGCCATCTCTGGCGTGCTTGCCGGAGTTCCAGCCGTCTATGCTGCCGAGGACAAGGCGGCCGGTGGCCTTGAAGAGGTGGTTGTGACCGCGCAGAAGCGCGCGGAAAACCTGCAGGACGTTCCGGTCAGCATCCAGGCACTCGGCACCGAGAAACTGGCCGAACTGCATGTCGTCAACCTCGACACGTACGTGAAGTACCTGCCGAGCGTGCAGATGTCGCGCTCCAACGGTCAGGGCAACAGCGGTCAGCCGGGTACGACGCACGTCTACATGCGTGGTGTGAACTCCGGTGGCGACGGCAACCATTCGGGCTCCCAGCCGAGTGTTGGCACGTACCTGGACGAACAGCCGGTCACGATGATCGACGGCACGCTTGACGTGCACGTCTACGACATCGCCCGCGTCGAGGTGCTTGCAGGTCCCCAGGGTACCCTGTACGGCGCAAGTTCCGAGGCCGGCACGATCCGCATCATCACCAACAAGCCGGATCCGAAGGCTTTTGCCGCGGGGTACGACCTGCAGCTCAATACCGTGGCCCATGGCGGCAACGGCTATGTGGCGGAAGGCTTCGTGAACCTGCCGTTGACCTCGACCGCTGCCGTGCGTCTGGTCGGCTGGTCGGAGCATGATGCGGGCTTCATCTCCAACGTGGCGGGCACCAGCATTCCGGGCTCCGGCATCGTCAATGGCGTGCGCACCTATCCGTCATGGGACGCCGCAAACGGTGGCGGTGGCATCATCGGCGCCGGTGCTTCCAGCAACGCCGCTTTCGTCAAGGACAACTACAACGCGGTCGACACCCAGGGTATGCGGGGCCAGGCGCGCATCAACATCGGCGACGACTGGACCATCACGCCAGCCTTCATGGGCCAGACCATGGTGGCGAATGGCTTCTTCGGCTACGACCCGGCGGTGGGCTTCCTGAAGGTCACCCACTTCTCGCCGGAAAAGGCCAACGAGTCGTGGACCCAGGGCTCGCTGACGGTTGAAGGCAAGATCGGCAACCTCGACATGGTCTACGCGGGCGCCTACCTGAAGCGCCATCAGTTCCATGACGCGGACTACAGCGATTACTCGTTCTTCTACGACAAGTGGTATGGATCGGGTAACTACTTCTACGACAACGCCTTCCATCTCATCAATCCGGCCCAGCAGGTCATCGGCAACCACAACTTCAACAAGTGGAGCCATGAACTGCGCTTCACCACCCCGAAGGAAAACGCACTGCGCGCCACCTTCGGTGCCTTCGTGCAGCGTCAGACCCACTCGTTCTACGAGCGGTACTACATGCCGGGCGAGTTGAGCACCAATGGTCCGGGACTGGCGGATCTGCTGTCGATCCCAGGTTGGGAGCACACGGTGTGGCTGACCGACCAGCAGCGCGTCGACCGTGACCAGGCGGTCTTCGGCGAAGTCACCTATGACATCTCGCCCAAGTTGTCGGCCACCGCTGGCGCCCGTGCGTTCAAGACGAACAACAGTCTCGAGGGCTTCTACGGCTACTCGAACAATTTCTCGTCCCGCACCGGCATCTCGCAGTGCGGCCCCTTGGATGCCAATGGGAGCCACGTTCTCGATGCCAACGGCAACCCGGAGATCGCAAGTTCCCCGTGGAAGCCCAACTACAACTCCTCGTATGAGACCTACCACCCCTTCCAGGGCGCGCCTTGCACGAACCTGAACCGGTCGGTGAAGCAGTCGGGCAGCACGTCACGCTTCAACGTCACCTACAAGATCGACGCGGACAAGATGGTTTACGCGACTTTCTCGAAGGGCTTCCGTCCGGGCGGTGTGAACCGTACCGCCGCGTCGGGTATCGGCCCCTATTCGGCTGACTACCTCACCAACAAGGAAATCGGTTGGAAGACCTCCTGGCTCAACCATCGCCTGCGTTGGAACGGCGCGGTGTTCCAGGAAGACTGGAAGGACTTCCAGTTCGCCTTCCTCGGTCCCAACAGCTTGACCATCATCGTCAACGGCGGTGCGGCGAAGGCGACGGGTGTCGAGTCGGAACTGCAGTGGGCGGTGACCTCCAACTTCACGCTGACGGCGAATACCACGTTCCTGCCGAAGGACGAGCTGACCGTGAACTATTGCGGTCAGGTGGGTGTCACCGTGTGTCCCGATCAGGTTCACACCTATGCTGATGGCAGCTCGATCACGGGTCCTCTCGCGCCGGCCGGCACCCGTATGCCGTCCTCGCCGAAGTTCAAGGGCAACGTCGTGGGTCGCTACGAGTTCTCGCTCAACAACTGGGATGCCTACTGGCAGGCGGCGTACGTCTACCAGACGGATATGACCCAGAAGCTGCGCGTGGTCGACCAGCAGCACCTCGGTCCGATCGATGCCTATGGCATTGTCGATCTGTCGGCGGGTGTGTCGAAGGATGGCACCACGTGGGAGCTGTTCGTCAACAATGCCCTCGATTCGAATGCCGACCTGACGCGCTTCAGCCAGTGTACGGAAACCATCTGCACCCAGAAGTACGTGATTCCGGTGCAGCCGCGCACGATCGGTGTGAAGTTCTCCAAGCGCTTCTGATGCGCTGATGTCGGCGGTGCCCCGTCCGGGGCCCGCCGACACCCTTTCCCCTGCCCTTCAGGGCCGGGGGAGTGGGTCGGTCGCCCGGCCCCAAGCTCCGCAACACGTCCTGAGTCCCCCTTGCCGTTGGCCGGGGTTGTTATATTATTGTCCGAACATTAAAAAAACGGGGCGATGGCGCCCGTTCTGGAGACTCGCATGCGACAGGTGAAGACTCTCGGCCTATTGGGCACTGGCGTCATCGGCGGTGGCTGGGCGGCCCGCGCGCTGCACTTCGGCATCGATGTCATCGCGGCCGATGTGAAGCCCGAGATGGAAGAGTGGATCCGCAACTCGGTGGAGAATGCTGCGCCGGCGCTGGCCCGTTTGACCTCGGCGCCCCTGCCGCCGCGCGGCAAGCTGAGTTTCACCACGAATCTGGACGAGATGGCCGCCAAGGTCGACTTCATCCAGGAAAACATTCCCGAGCAGCTGCCGCTCAAGCAGCGCATCCTGGCGCAGGTGAGCCGCGTCGCGGCGCCGGATGTGATCATCGCTTCCAGTACGTCCGGTCTGATGCCGACCGACCTGCAGAAGGACATGGTCGCACCGGAGCGCCTGATCGTTGGTCACCCGTTCAATCCGGTGTACCTGCTGCCGCTGGTCGAACTGGTTGGTGGCGAGAAGACCGCGGCTGCGAGCATCGAGGCCGCCGCCGAGTTCTACACCTACATCGGCATGCATGCGCTGCGCGTGCGCCGCGAGGTGCCGGGGCATCTCACCGACCGTCTGCAGGAAGCGCTGTGGCGCGAGATCCTGCACATGGTCAATGACGGCGTGGCCACCACGCGGGAACTGGACGAGTCGATCATCTACGGCCCAGGCCTGCGCTGGGCGGCGATGGGCACGAACCAGATTTACCACCTCGCGGGCGGTGAACCGGGCATGCGGCACATGCTGCATCAGTTCGGACCTTGCCTGAAGTGGCCTTGGACCAAGCTCGAGGCACCGGAACTCACCGAGGAGCTGATCGACCGCATGGTCGAAGGTACGGCGGAACAGGCGGCCGGACGCTCGATCCGCGAACTGGAGCGTCTGCGCGACAATTATCTGGTCGCTGTCCAGCAATCGCTCAAGCCGTTCAACATCGGGGCCGGCGCGACGCTGAATGCCCTCGAGGCCCGGCTCTACACCGACGCTGCGGCGCGTGCCAAGGCGACGCCGCAGGACCCGACGCAGCCACTGCGTCTCTACGACGGCACGGTCAGCCCGGAATGGGTGGATTACAACGGACACATGACCGACTACCGCTACCAGCACGTGTTTGGAGAGGCGGTGGATGTGCTGTTCCGTCAGGTCGGCATCGACGAGGCGTATCGCGCTGCGGGTCATGCGCCCTACACCGTCGAAATGAAGGTCGGATTCCGCTCGGAAATGAAGCAGGGTGACGCGTTCTACGTCACGACGCAGATTGTCGACGCCGATGACAAGCGCCTGTGGCTGTATCACGAGCTGCACCGGGTGTCGGACGGCGCGTTGGCCGCAACCGGCGAGCACCTGTTTCTGCACGTGGACGCGAAGGCTGCGAAGGCAACGCCGTTCCCGGCCGACCTCGCCGCGCGCCTTGCGGCGCTCAAGGCGGCGCACGCCGGCCTCTCCCGTCCGGACAGTGCCGGCCGTGGCATCGCCATGAAGAAGGCCTGAGCGATGCCGAAGATCGTCGATCATGCGGCGCGACGCGACGAGATTGCGCTCGTCGCCTGCCGCGTGGTCGCCGAGCACGGTTTCGAGAATGCCACTGTCGTACGCATCGCGCGCGAGGCCGGCTATACGACCGGGATGATCGCCCACTACTTCGATTCCAAGCAGGAGATCATCTTGGCCGCGCTGCGTCTGATGCTGCGCCGGATCGAGGAAAGGTTGGGGCGACCGCCGCGTTCGGGCGAGACACTCGAGGAAGTCCTGGCGGAGTCGTTGCCGCTGGATGCGCAGCGCAGCATCGAGAGCGCCTTCTGGGTCGCGTTCTGGGGCCAGATGTCGGCCGACGAGCATCTCAAGCAGATCAATACCTGGGTCCACGGCGAGTACACGCGCCTGTATGGACGCTGCCTTGCCGAGCACTGGCCGGAATGGTCTGGCTGGAGCGAGGCCGTGCAGGAGGATGTGCTTGGCGCCATCGCCACGTTCCTGAACGGCCTGACGGCAGGCGCCCTGATCAGTCCTGTCGAGTGGCCGGCCGAGCGGCAACTGGCCCAACTGAAGGTTCAGCTCGAGCTCTGGCGGGTCTGGGCCCGCAGCGCAGCGACCCACCGTACCACCCCATCACGCCCCAAAACTGTCCGCCGCGTGACGCGTCCGCGCGCTGCCGGCCTCTGAACGAGGACATCTCCATGCATTTCGGATTGACCGAAGAACAGGCCCTGATCGTCAAGACGACCCGTGACTTCGTCACCCACGAGCTCATGCCCCACGAGCAGGAGATCGAGGAGACTGGCGTTCTACGCCCTGAACTGCATGCCGAACTGAAGGCCAAGGCCATCGACGCGGGCCTGTATGCGGCCAACATGCCGGCCGATGTGGGCGGTGCGGGCCTTGATACGGTGTCCTGGGTGCTCTACGAGAAGGAACTCGGCAAGACCGGCTATGCCCTGCATTACAACTGTGTCGGCCGGCCTTCCAACATCCTCTGTGCCTGTGAAGGCGAGCAGCGCGAGCGCTACCTCTTTCCGTCGGTCAGGGGCGAACGGGTCGACTGTCTTGCCATGACGGAGCCCGGCGCCGGTTCCGACGTTCGTGGCATGAAGACCTCTGCCGTGGAACAGGGTGGCGACTACGTCATCAACGGCACGAAGCACTTCATCAGCCACGCGGACCACGCGGACTTCGTCATCCTATTTGCCGCCACCGGAGAGGAAGCCGGTCCGCGCGGCACCAAGAAGCTCATTACGGCCTTCCTGGTCGACAAGGGTACGCCGGGTTTCGAGGTCCGCAGCGGCTACAAGAACGTCTCGCACCGCGGGTACAACAACTGCATTCTCGAGTTCAACGACTGCCGCGTGCCAAAGTCCCAGATCCTGGGGCAGGTGCATCAGGGTTTCGAGGTGGCCAATTCCTGGCTTGGGGCCACCCGTCTGCAGGTGGCGGCGACCTGCCTCGGCCGTGCGGAGCGGGCGCTGGACCTTGCGATGCAATGGTCGGTCGAGCGCAAGCAGTTCGGCCAGCAGATCGGCAAGTTCCAGGGCGTGTCGTTCAAACTCGCCGACATGGCGCTTGAGCTGCGCGCCGCGGAGTTGCTGACGCTGGAGGCGGCGTGGAAATTCGATCAGGGCACCGCCAGCGACATGGACATGGCGATGGCCAAATTGAAGGCCACCGAAGTGCTGGCCATGGTGGCGGACGAGGCCCTGCAGATTCATGGTGGCATGGGCCTGATGTCGGACCTCCCGCTCGAGCGGATCTGGCGTGACGCCCGAATCGAGCGGATCTGGGAAGGCACCAGCGAAATCCAGCGTCACATCATTTCCCGCAGCCTGCTGCGGCCGCTCGGCGGCTGACGAGGTTCCGGTAGCGCCCCGGGTTCCCGTCCGATAGCATCGGAGCGGAAACCGGGGGGTATGACGTGTCGAATGAAAATACGGCGCGGCCATCGGCCGCGCCCCGCACGCTGGTGGCCTTGCTGACGCTGGCGCTGTTCATCAACTATGTCGATCGCGGAAACCTCGCGACCTCGGCGCCCATGATCAAGGCGCAGTTGCACCTCGACGAGGCGCAGATCGGTTATCTGATCTCTGCCTTCTACTGGACGTATGTGATCGCCATGATCCCGGTTGGATGGGCGACCGAGCGCCTCGGGGCACACCGGGTGCTTGCGGTGGGCGCGGCGCTCTGGTCCGCCGCGACGCTCCTTACCGGATTCGCCAACGGCATTGCGGCGCTCCTCGCCATGCGCCTCCTCCTGGGCCTTGCCGAGAGTGCGATCTTCCCTGCGAGTTCCGCGCTCCTCGCCACCTACGTTCCGCGCGAGAACCTCGGCAAGGCCAACGGAACGATCAGTTTCGGGTACCTTGTGGGACCTGCGATCGGCACCTTCGTGGGTGGCGTGCTGATGGCAAAGTTTGGCTGGCGGGCAGTGTTCATCGGCTTCGGGGCGGGCTCCTTCCTGTGGCTTGTGCCGTGGCTGCGGTTTGCAACACGCCCGGCGACTCCGGTGGCGCCCGTCGAGGCCACAACCTACAGCCCCAGTTACGGGCAGATCCTGCGTCAGCGCGGTCTTTGGGGTGCGTCGCTCGGTCACTTTGCCGGGAATTTCACCTGGTACTTCATTCTTTCCTTCATGCCGCTCTATCTCACGGATGTGCGGCATCTGTCAGTCGAGTCGATGGCGGGTGTGCTGGGCGGCGCGTATTTCATCAACGCGGTGTGCGCCCTGATCGCGGGCTGGTATGCCGATCGCTGGATCCGCCGCGGTGGCTCGCCGACTGTCATCTACAAACTGCTCATGAATGTCTGTCAGGTGGTGTCGGTGGCTTCGATGATGGGCATGGTGCTGCTGCCGGCGCAGTATTCGATCGCCTGCCTGCTGGTGTACGAGATTTTCCTCGGCTTCTCCTCGCCTGGAACCTTCGGCATCGGTCAGATACTGGCGGGTCCTACGGCGACGGGTCGCTGGATCGGTATCCAGAATTTCTGCGGCAACCTCGCAGGGATCATCGCGCCGGCGCTGACAGGCTGGCTTGTCTATACCTACGGCAACTACAACCTCGCGTTCATCATCGCCGGTCTCGTCAGTCTGATCGGACTGGTGGGCTATCTGCTCGTGCTGCCGAAAGTCGAGCCGATCGACTGGTCCAAAACCTGAATCGCGGCGCGGCATTCAGTCGGGGATGACCTTGCCGCGGTTGAAGATCCCGTGCGGGTCGATGAGCGCCTTGATGTCGCGCATGAGTTGACGTTTGGTGGGATGGATCCACCGCTCGAGGGTGGCTTTCTTCTCGTGACCAATCCCATGTTCGGCCGAATACGAGCCGCCCAGTTCCGTGAGCCCCGCAGTGACAATGCCCGCGATTTCCTCATAGCGCTCGGTGATGGGATGGTCTGCATTGACCGTGAGATGCAGGTTGCCGTCGGCCAGGTGTCCGAGCAAGTAAATCGCGAGCGACGGATCGTGTGCAGCGAGGCGTGCCGCCACCGCATGGACGTAGGCGACCAACCGGGACAGCGGCACGGAGATGTCGTACCAGAGGCCGCCTGGCCGCTCGCGGTCGACCGCCCAGTCTTCACGCACACGCCAGAATCGCTGTCGCTGTTCCTCGTTCTGGGCCACCGAAGCATCCGTGATCCAACCCTCACTGGCGCCGGATTCAAGCAAGGCCATGAGCGATGATTCAGCGGTGGTCGGGCTAGCTGCCGTCATTTCCACCAACAGCTGGAAGGGCGCGCGCGCGAGATCCTCAAGCTCCGTATACCGAAGGTCCCGGCAGACCGCGCGCGTGTGGTTCCCTGACATGAATTCAAGGGCCGCGGGCGTGGCATGCGTCGAGCCGAGCGCGGTGGTGACGAGGCGAACCGCGCTCTCAAGGTCGGGCAGTGCAACGAGCGCCGTCGCGACGGGGCCGTCCAACGGCACCAGGGAGAGGCTGACCCGGGTGATGATCCCAAGCGTGCCCTCGGCACCGACCAGCAGGCGCTCAATACCCAGCCCTTCGTTGCGTTTGACCACTTGCCCGAGTTCGCTGAGCACGCGGCCGTCCGGCAGTACTGCCTCGAGCCCCAAGACGCGTTCGCGCAGCGTGCCGTGCCGGAATGCCGAAATACCGCCGGCGTTGGTGGAGACCATGCCGCCGAGCGTTGCGGAATCCCGGGCGCCGAGGTCCACCCCAGCCGACAGGCCGGCCGCAGCGGCTTGCTCCGCCAGCGTCGACAGCCTGACGCCGGCACCGACGACGGCTGTGCGACTCACGGGATCGACCATGCAGTCGGTGAAACGCTCAAGGGAAATGACCACCTCACCGGCGTGGCTGATGGCGCCACCCGAGAGACCCGTGCGCCCGCCATGCGGGACAACGCCGATCCTGTGTCGGTGACAGTAGGCGACTATCTCGCTGACTTCAGTGGTCGTCGCAGGGCGTAGCCAAAGGTCGGCGCCGAGGTTGCGCGGCTCCACGCCTGGATCAAGGTGTCTCAGGTCTTCGGCAGAACGGGCATGGATCCCCCCGACCATCGAGGTCAGGGCTGCGGCGTGAGCAGTAGTGAGGGACATGCCGGATCCTCTTAGCGAGACGGCACTATCGGCGCGAGGCAGGAGCGGCGTCAAGCCGCTCCTGCCGGGCAGCATCAGGCACGCATGCGAGCGCCGCTCGGATCAAACGCAGCTTCCGCCAGACGCACGGCGGCGCGGCGCTCGCCAATGAGTTCGACCTCGAAGCCGTTGATCTCATCGGCGACGGCGTTACTGACGTAACCCATCGCCAGCGATTTGCCGACCGAGTGGCCATAGCCACCCGAGGTGACCCAGCCGGCCACTTCGCCGTTGTGGTAGATCGGTTCGTCACCGATCGCATCGGCATCGGTCGCATCCACATTGAGGGTAATGAGCCGTCGCACACCGCCCGAGGCTTTCTCCGCTTCGGCCGCGGCACGCCCGATGAAGTCGGCCTTTTTAAGATCCACGAAGCGGCCGAGGCCGGCCTCGTAAGGTCCGTAGATCGGCCGGAACTCCCGTGCCCAGGTGCCGAAGCTCTTCTCCAGTCGCATCGAATTGAGCGCACGGCCACCAATGACCTTGAGGCCATGCGGCTTGCCTGCTGCGATCAGCAGGTCATACAGCGCGCGCTGGTAGTCGCTCGTCACCCAGAGTTCGTAGCCCACGTCGCCGGTAAAGGAGACGCGGCCCATCAGGGTCGGGATCATGCCGACGTCCATGCGCTTGAAAGACATGAACGGGAACGCAGCCGTCGAGAGGTCCTCGGACATCAGCGGTTGCAGGATCTCGCGTGCCGCGGGACCGGCCACCGAGAGACCGGTGTATTCCATGGCGCAGGGTTGCACGGTGACGCCGGAGGCGGGCAGCGTGCGCTCGAACCAGCGCATGTAGAAGACTTCAGCGGCATAAGTGCCCACCACGAAAAAGCGGTCCGCCGCGAGGCGGGCGACAGTGAAGTCGCCGATCAGGCGGCCTGCCTCGTTCAGCATCGGTGTCAGCACCATGCGGCCGACCGCCGGTACCTTGTTGGCCATGACGCGACCCAGCCAGTCTGCGGCAGCCGGACCTGTCACCTCGAACTTGCCGTAGTTGGAGATCTCCAGGAGTCCCGCGGCGTTGCGGACCGCATGACAGTCGGACGCCACGTGGGCGTGCGCGTTGGAGCGGCGGAACGTGACCTCCTCGGTCGGCTCCATGCCCTTGGGCGCAAACCACAGTGCGTGCTCAAGGCCGCAGTAATCACCAAACGCCGCATTCTCGTCCTTCAGGCGGTCATAGATGGGCGTCGTGCGCAACGGCCTGCCGGCTGGGAGTTCCTCGTTCGGGAAGCGGATGCGGAAGCGGCGCGAATAATTCTCGCGCACCTTCGCGTTGGTGTAGGCGAGCGTGGCCCAATCACCGTAGCGGGCGACATCCATGCCCCAGATGTCGGCGCCCGGGTCACCGTTGACCATCCACTCGGACAGTGCAAGTCCGACGCCACCCCCCTGGCTGAAGCCGGCCATGACGCCGCAGGCGACCCAGTAATTCTTGAGGCCACGGACCGGGCCGATCAGCGGGTTGCCATCGGGAGCAAAGGTGAACGGACCGTTGACCACCTTCTTGATGCCGGCGCTTTCGAGGCGTGGGAAGTTCCTGAAGCCGACTTCCAGCGACGGCGCGATGCGCTCGAGGTCATTTTCGAGCAGGTCCTGACCGAAGTCCCACGGCGTCGTCTTCGGCGACCAGGGCACGCCGGCACGCTCGTACGTGCCCATCAGCATGCCGCCGCGCTCCTGGCGCATGTAGATCTCGCCCTCGAAGTCGATGCAGTGCAGTTGTTCCTTCTGTCCCTTGAACTCGGGGAGATCGTCCGTGATGAGGTACTGGTGTTCCATCGCGAGGATCGGAAGTTCGAGCCCCGCCATGCGGCCGACTTCGCGGGCCCAAAGGCCTCCGGCGTTGACCACGTGCTCGGCGTGGACCGTGCCTTTCTCGGTCACCACATCCCAGGTGCCATCCGTGCGCTGGACCGTATCGATGACGCGGTTCTGGCGGATGATTTCAGCGCCACCGATCTGCGCGGACTTCGCGTAGGCATGGGTCACGCCGTACGGATCCACGTGACCTTCGATCGGATCGTACATCGCGCCGACGAAGTGCTTTTCCTCCATCAGCGGGAACAACTTCTTTGCCTCGGCGACCGAAATCAGTTCCAGATCCATGTTGAGATACCGGCCGCGGGCCTTGGCCATCTTCAGCCAGTCGAGACGCTCTGGCGTGCCGGCGAGCATGATGCCGCCGGTGATGTGTACTCCGCAGGACTGCCCGGAGATCTCCTCGATCTCGCGATACAGGTTGATGGTGTACTGCTGCAGCTTTGCGACGTTCGGATCGCCGTTGACCGTGTGCATGCCGCCCGCGGCGTGCCAGGTGGAACCGGAGGTGAGTTCCGCCCGCTCGATCAGCATGACGTCCTTCCAGCCTGCCTTGGTGAGGTGGTAGAGCACGCTCGCTCCGACCACGCCGCCACCGATCACCACTACCTGCACATGATTACGCATGTCGACCTCTGTTCAATCTCTGATGTTTCAACTTCAAATGACTTTCGGGCGTGATCCGACTCCGGATCAGCTGACCGGGTGTGCTCCGCCTTCTTCCTTGCGGCGGGCAACGAACGCGTCAATCGCCTCGGTCACGGCCGGATCCCTCACGGGCGGCGTGTACTGGTTGACCGTCTCCCGCCAGATCTTCTGGGCCCGCTGGGTTGCCGTCAACGCCCCGGCGTCCGTCCATTGCCCGAAATTGCTCCAGTCGGAGACGAGCGGTGCGTAGAACGCCGTGCGGTAGCGCTCCATGGTGTGGGCGCAACCGAAGAAGTGTCCGCTGGGGCCGACCTCGGCGATGGCCTCGACCGCAAGGTCGACCGGATCCGCCGAGACCGGCTGAAAGGTTTCGGCGAACATCTGCAGCATCTCGATGTCGAGGATGAACTTCTCATAGGAGGTCGACAGACCGCCTTCGAGCCATCCTGCCGAGTGCAGGATGAAGTTGCAGCCGCCCATGAGTGCGCCCCACAGGCTCATCTGCGATTCGTAGGCCGCCTGCGCGTCCGGGCAGTTGGAGGCTGTTGCATTGGAGGAACGCCACGGCAGACCGAGGTGACGTGCCATCTGGCCGGCACCGAAGGCCGCCTTGGTGTACTCCGGCGTGCCGAAGGCCGGTGCTCCGGATTTCATGTCGACGTTGCTGGTGAAGCTGCCGTAGATCACCGGGGCGCCTTTGCGCGCGATCTGGGTGAGCGTGATGCTGGCCAGAGCTTCTGCGTGCGCAAGTGTGAGTGCGCCGGCGATCGTGACCGGCGCCATCGCGCCTGCCAGGGTGAAGGGCGTGATGATGGTCGGCTGGCCCCACAGCGCGAAATCGATCAGGCCCTCGGCCATCGGAATGTCGAGTTGCAGCGGTGAGTTGGTGTTGATCACGCCGGTCGCATAGGCGCGTGAGCGGAACTCGCTGTCACTCAGTCCGTAGGCGAGACGGATCATCTCGAAATTGTCGTTGATCTGGCCGGTACCGCGTGCGTACACGAGCGGAATCTTGTCCGTCATGTTGACCATGACCCGCGTGGTTTCCAGGTGACGGATGTGCACCGGAATGTCCTGCGGTTCGACGCCACCGCCCAATACGGAGATGACTTCGTACGACTGGCACAACTTCATCAGGTTGGTGAAGTCGGCAAATGTGCCGGCACGACGACCACCTTCCACGTCCATGATGTTCGGAGGTCCCGACACGCAGGCAAAGGACACATGGCGGCCCGACATCGGCTGGTCGCGCGATGGCTCCCGGCCGTGCAGGGTGAATCCCTTCGGCGTCGTGGCGAGCGATTC
This sequence comes from uncultured bacterium, assembly GCA_963978075.1. Taxonomy (GTDB): domain Bacteria; phylum Pseudomonadota; class Gammaproteobacteria; order Steroidobacterales; family Steroidobacteraceae; genus CAIKZZ01. The sequence goes on from CAXBRZ010000032.1 coordinate 13,596, forward strand.
GGTGACGAGGCCACGGTCAAGGCGGACCATCATCGTCTCTTCGTTGACGCTGGCACCCGCGGCTTCGTAGCGGCGGCGCGCCGGCGCGGACAGCACACGCATGCCTTGGTTCTCAAGGATCGACAGCGCGGCCTCGTGCATGGCCGCGACCTGATCGTCCGAAAACACTCGCATGGGTTCATACGGGTTGACCAACTGACGGTAGGCACGCGTGCGGTCGAATGCGGCAGACCCGGCTACGCCGGCGGAACGGCGGCGGGGGCGGCGGTCTTCAGTACGTTCGGACATCGGTCTTCACTCCGGATTTCGACAGTTCAGGCAGGTGGGGTTAGCCACCTGTCTGAGGCAAGGGGGACTCTTCGCGCGCGGGCCCAAAATGCTCAATGAGCCAGGTGCGGAACAGGGCGATGGCGGTATCGCTGAGCGAGTCGGGATGCGTGACGAGATAATACCCGTACCCCTCGTCCAGCGTCGCCGGGTACGGACGGACCAGCCGCCCGGCGGCGAGGTCCTCCCGGAACAGGTTGAGATCCACGAGCGCCACGCCTTCGCCGGCCATGGCTGCCTGGAGCACCAGCGCGTAGTCGTTCAGGCGCAAGCCTTCCCCCTGGTCGCGGTAGTCCGTCCCCAGGGCATTGAAGAACTCCGGCCATCCGGGGCGGTAGCCGCCGGCC
>CAXBRZ010000033.1:0-14236 GCA_963978075.1 uncultured bacterium
GCTCCACACGCATGTTTCGCGACGATTCGCAGTCCGTTGCGAGTTATGGAAGCCGAGCATGACAACGCCGGTGAGGCACTGCGAAAGATGCGCAGGCTGGCCAACGACTACGTGGCGCCCGAGTACGCCTGCAACACTTACCGAGCGATGCTGGCGGGCCTCAATGAACTCGAACGCGATCTGCACGCGCAGATGGATTGCCGTGTACAGTACGAATTACCAGCGCTCAGACAAGGGTGAAACAACATTGCACTGTGGAATAGCGCGTACCGAGAACGTGATCGTGATCGCGATCGCGCTGGTGACGCACGGCTGGGGCACGGCGATCGCGATGGCCGCACAAGTGGCGACGACGAAATACACCACGTCCGCCACGTTCACGAGCCCGTCCCCGTTCACGTCGCAGCTCGTCGCCGGCGTCCCGAAGCACACAGTGGCCGCGACCATGCGCAGCGTCATGATCGGGCACACGGGCAGGCTGCGGCCGAGCGAGTCCGCGCCCGCGGTCACGCTGCCGATTGCCGGCAGCGACGCCCGCTTCGCCGTCCGGCGGATCTACTGCATCGGCCGCAACTACGCCGAGCACGTGCGCGAGATGGGCGGCGAGCCTGCGCTGACGCCGCCGGTGTATTTCTGCAAGCCGGCCGATGCGGTGCTCCCTGACGGTGCCGACTTTCCGTATCCGCCGATGAGCCGCAACGTGCAGCCGGAAGTGGAGCTGGTGGTGGCGATCGGTCGTGGCGGTGACAGGATTCCGCGCGAGACGGCGCTCGAGCATGTATTCGGCTATGCCGTGGGCAACGACTGGACGCGCCGCGACCTACAGGGCCAGGCGAAGCGGGCAGGGGAGCCGTGGGACCTCGGCAAGGGTTTTGATCATTCCGCGGCGGTGGGGCCCATCCACCCGGTGGCGCAGGTCGGCCATCCCTGCCGTGGCGCGATCCGTCTTGCGGTGAACGGGGAGGTGCGCCAGTGCGGTGATCTTGCCGAGATGATCCGCGGCGTGGCCGATATCATTGCCGACCTGTCGGCCTACGTGCGGCTTGCGCCGGGGGATCTCCTGTACACCGGGACGCCCGCAGGTGTGGCGCCGGTGCTGCCGGGGGATCACGTCGAATGTTCGATCGAGGGCCTTGGCCGGCTCGTCAACCAGGTGGTGGAGTCGCGATGAGACAGGTGGATGTGCTGATCGTGGGGGGCGGCATCGCCGGTGCGTCGGCCGGATTTTTTCTCGCGCCCTCGCGCAAGGTCCTGCTCGTCGAGCGCGAGTCCGGTTACGGCTACCACACGAGCGGCCGCTCGGCGGCGGAGTGGACGGCGTGCCACTTCGACGGGCTGATGCGCGCCATCGTGCTGTACGGGCGACCGTTCCTCGATGCGCCGCCCGCAGGGTTTGCCTCGGTGCCGCTGCTCGAGCGTCGCGGCAACCTCATGTTTGCGCTTGAGGGCGGCGAGGCGGAGGCGGACGCGTTCTACGCCGAGGCCGCGCCCTCCAATCCCGACCTCAGGCACTTTGATGCGGCGCAGATCCGCGCGGTGGTGCCGTACCTGCGGACCGAACTCGTGCGCCGCGCGCTCTGGGATCCGCACAACTGCGAGATCGATGTCGACGCGCTGCACCAGGGCTTCCTGCGCGGCCTGCGCGCGGCCGGCGGCGAGACCCGTTCGGCCAGCGAGTTCCTCGGCGCCGAACGCCGCGGCGGAGTCTGGCACGCCCGCATCGGCGAGGAGACGGTCAGCGCGTCGGTGATCGTCAATGCCGCCGGTGCCTGGGGCGATACGGTGGAGGGCCTTTGCGGCGTGCCGCCGCTTGGCCTCGAGCCGCGCCGGCGCACGGCCTTCACCTTCGATCCGGGCTTCGATGCGACCGGCGTACCGCCCATCGACGAGATGGGCTCGGGGTTCTATTTCAAGTCGAGCGGCCCCGTGCTCATGGTGTCGCCCGGCGACCAGACGCCGTCGCCGCCGTGCGATGCCCAGCCCGAGGAGTACGACCTTGCCCTCGCGGTCGACCAGCTCGAGACGCTGACGACGCTCAAGGTCGGGCGCATGAAGGCGCGCTGGGCGGGACTGCGCACGTTCACCTCGGACGAGCATCCGGTGGCCGGCTTCGATGCGTCGGAGGCGGGGTTCTTCTGGCTGGTGGGGCAGGGCGGCGGCGGCATCATGAGCGCATCGGGTCTCGGTGACCTGAGTGCACGGCTGATCACCGGCACCGACCTGACGGCATCCGCCGCCGCGCTCGGTCTCACCGCGGCGGCCCTGTCGCCCGGGCGGCTGCGACGGTCAACGGCCTGACATAAAGCCCCGCGGGGATCAGAAGTTGATCCCCGAAGGCCCGGGCGGCGGTTCCACGCGGCTACACTCCTTGAACTGGAACATCGGCACTGGGCCGTTGCCGCATAGGGACCCGTGGCATGGCGCGTTACGAACGCGTTGCGGATATCTACGACATCCTGGTCACCGCCTCCGAGCCGATTCCGCTCGAAGGGTTGTGCGCCCGGCTTGGTGCCTCCACCGCGACCGTGAAACGTCTCGTGCGGTTCCTGCGCGAGCAACTGGTGCCGGTGCATTTCGATCGCGAGCGCGGCGGGTACCGGCTGGAGCCGTCGGCCGCCACGGCGCCGCGTCCGGCAGGCCCGGCCTACGACTCGCGCGAACTCTCGGCGCTGCTGACCGCCTATGACCTCCTTGAGCAGATTCCGCCGGGTCTCTTCCGCAAGGAGACCAGCGAGGCGCGCACGCGCCTGAAGCAGCTGCTGTATCGCAGGCCGACCGGGCGCGGGGAACTGAAAGACCGTGTGCGGCTCCTGATGCCGCAGAACCGGCGCATCGACGAGCACCGCTTTCAGGCCGTGCTGACCTCTCTCGTCACCGAGAAGCGTCTCAAGATCACCTACCGCAACCGCACCCGCGAGGCCACGCAGACGCGCGTGGTCTCACCGCAGCGTCTGACGTTCTACCGCAGCAACTGGTACCTTGCCGCGTGGTGCCATGTGCGGCGCGACCTGCGTGTGTTCGCGCTCGACCGCGTCGCGACCGCCGACCTCACGCCGATTCCGGCGCACATGCTGGCGCCGCAGGTGCTCGAGGCACGCCTGTCGACCGGTTACGGCATCTTCGAAGGCGAGGCCGATGCGGTGGCCGTGCTCAAGTTCACCGCCGACAGTGCGCGCTGGGTGGCTGACGAGGAGTGGCATCCGCAGCAGCGCCAGGAGCGCCAGGCGGACGGCACGCTGCTTCTGCGCGTGCCTTACCGTCACGCCACCGAACTGGTGATGGACATCCGCCGCTATGGCCCCGAGGTCGAGGTGATCGGCCCCCCGCCGCTGCGCCGGCTGGTGGCGCAGTCGCTGTCCCGTGCCGCGGCACAGTACGATTGAGGTCCTGACCACCCGGGAGGGGCGATGGACTTTGCAACGCTGAAGGCGCGCCACCGGCGCGAGCGCGATGGTTGGCCGGCCGCGCACTCCCTGCGCGTGCACCGCAGCTTGAGTTGGCTCAAGGCGGCGGAGTCGCGCCGCTCGGATGCCGACGGGCGTTTCGTCTTTTTGTGGATTGCCTTCAACGCGGCCTACGCAGTGCAATTCGAGGAAGGCGGACGGCTGTCCGAGCAGACCGCGTTCCGCACTTTTTTGAGGCGTTTGCTCGAACGGGATGACAAGGGCCGGATCGCGGAACTCGTCTGGCAGGAATTTGCCGCCAGCATCCGCGGCCTTCTGGACAATCCGTTCGTCTTCCAGGAGTTCTGGGATTTCCAGAACGGTCGCATCACCGAAGAGGAATGGAAGCGCCGCTTCAGCATCACCAAACGCGCCGCACGGCGCGCGTTGTCGATGCAGCAGACGGGCGCGGTGCTGGGCATCGTGCTCGCGCGCATCTACACGTTGCGCAACCAGCTGGTGCACGGCGGTGCCACCTGGGGTGGCGGCGTCAACCGCGGCCAGATGCGCGACTGCCTGCGCTTCATGGAGCGCTTCGTGCCGATCGTGATCGATGTGCTCATGGATGCGCCGGACGCGGCGTGGGGACCGGTGGCGTTTCCGGTCATCGATCAGGAAAACGCCGGCACGCCGTAAACGGTCATGGCCGCCGCAAGGTCCTCCAGCGCCGCGCCCACCGACTTGAAGAGCGTGATTTCCTCGGCATCGTGTCGGCCTTCGAGGGTGCCGCGACACAGGTCGGCCAGTTCCGCCACGTCCCCGTCCTTGATCAGGCCCAGCGACAGCGGAATGCGCACGTCGTCCGCCTCGGTGAGCACGCCGGCCCGCGTATCGCAGACCACGCGGGCGCGCGCCACCAGGGCGTCCTCAGCCTCACGCATGCCGGCGCGGAACGCACCGACAAGATCGATGTGGGTACCCGGACGGATCCAGTCTGCCTTCAGCAGGGGCTCGGTCGAGAGGGTCGCCACGCTGACGAGGTCGGCCGCGTAGGCGGCGCTGTGCAGTTCGGGTGCGACGCTCGCGGGCAGGCCGAGGCCACACAGTTCGTGGGCGAGCGCCTCGGCGCGATTCACCGAACGGCTCCAGATGCGAATGCTTTCAAGGCCAGGGCGTGCCTGCCAGTGGGTGAGCGCCAGTTCACGCGCAATGCGGCCGCTGCCCACGATCAGGAGATGGCGGGTGTCCTTGCGCGCCAGATGTTGTGCTGCCAGCGCCGAGGTGGCGGCGGTGCGCCGTGCGGTCAGCGTGTCGCCGTCCATCATGGCGAGCGGAAGGCCGTTGCGTGCATCCATCAGTATGTATATGGAAGCGACCGCGGGGAGACCGAGCGCGGAATTCCCCGGAAAGACCGAGACGAGTTTGGTACCGAGATACGCACCCGAGCGCCAGCTCGGCATCAGGAGGAGGGTGCCGTCAGCAGACCCCGGGACCTCGATGCGGTGTGCGTGCCGCACCGGCGTCGTGCACCCTTCGGCGAACAGGACGCTGAGCGCCCGCATGAGCGGCTCGGTGGCGAGACGGTCGGCAACGGTCGGAGCGTCCAGAAATTCCATGTGCCGATGATGCCACCGTTCCTCAGCGGACCCAGAGGATCTTGGCGCCGACGATGAGGAGCATCACGGCGAGCAGGACGCGCAGCAGCCGCTGCGGCAGGCGCAGCGCCACGCGCGAGGCGAGCAGGACCGCGGGAACGGAACCGGTGAGCAGGGCGCCGAGGATTCCCATGTCAAGGTGGCCAAGCGACGCGTGCCCCAGTCCCGCAAGGAGCGTCAGCGGCACCGCGTGCGCGATGTCGGTGCCCACCAGCCGGTCGGTTGCAAGGCGCGGATAGAGGAACAGGAGGGCCACTGTGCCCAGCGCACCGGCGCCCACGGAGGTCAGGGTGACCGCGATCCCGAGCGCCATGCCCACAAGGATCGTGGCCCGCGGTTTCGACCGGTCCGTGGAGTGGGTCGTCGCCTCGGTACGGTCGCGGGTTGCCGTCTTGAGGAACCGTTCGGACAGCATCGCCGTGGCGGTGAGTATCAGCAGTCCGCCAAGGGTGGTGACCACGATCCGCTCCGGATGCCAGTCGCGGTGTTCGGTGTACGCCAGCAGTCCCAGCACCGCCGCGGCAGCCGGCAGGCTGCCAAGCGCCAGGCGGCTCACGATCGGCCAGGCCACGCGGCGGGACAGGCCGAACGACCCGGTCGCCACGATCTTCGTGATCGAGGCGAACATGAGGTCCGTGCCGACCGCCACCGACGGCGACTGGCCGAACACCAGGATCAGCAGCGGTGTCATGAGCGAACCGCCGCCCACGCCAGTGAGACCCACAAGGGCACCGACGAGGGCGCCGGCGGCGATGTACAACGAGGCGTCTGCCATGACCACTCCACCTAGGGCAGGTGCGCAGGATGCCGTACTATGGGCGCCGGCGGAATCCGGGGAGGACGGTCCCCGCCGCGTTCCCTGTCAGGACTTTTGCGTATGACCGACCCGCGAACACCGCCAAGCAGCCACCTCGAGCGTCTCGAGGCCGAGAGCATTCACATCCTGCGCGAAGTCGTCGCCGAGTGCGAACGGCCCGTGATGCTGTACTCCATCGGCAAGGACAGCGCGGTGATGCTGCATCTTGCCCGCAAGGCCTTCCATCCGGCACCGCTGCCGTTCCCGTTGCTGCACGTGGACACGACCTGGAAATTCCGGGACATGTACAAGCTGCGCGACGAGGTGGCGGCCGATCCGCGCGTGCGGCTGATCGTGCACGTCAACGAGGAGGGCCTTGCCCGCGGCGTTTCGCCGATCACACACGGCTCGCAGGTGCACACGCACGTCATGAAGACCGAGGGCCTCCTGCAGGCGCTGAACGCGCACGGCTTCGATGCCGCCTTCGGCGGTGCCCGTCGCGACGAGGAGAAGAGCCGCGCCAAGGAGCGCGTGCTGTCGTTCCGCTCCGCAGCCCACCGCTGGGATCCGAAGCGCCAGCGGCCCGAACTCTGGTCGCTCTACAACACGCGCAAGTCGAAGGGCGAAAGCTTCCGCGTCTTCCCGCTGTCCAACTGGACGGAACTCGACATCTGGCAGTACATCCACGCCGAGCGCATCAAGGTGGTACCGCTGTATTTCGCGGCCGAGCGCCCTGTCGTGGAGCGGGACGGCGCGCTGATCATGGTCGATGACGACCGCCTGCCGCTCAAGCCCGGCGAAGTGCCGCAGATGCGCCGTGTCCGCTTTCGCACGCTCGGCTGCTATCCGCTCTCCGGCGCCATCGACAGCGCAGCCGACAGCGTCGAGGCGATCATCCTCGAGATGCTGGCGGCACGTACCTCCGAGCGGCAGGGCCGGCTGATCGACCACGACGCGGCGGCCTCGATGGAGCAGAAGAAGCAGGAGGGGTATTTCTGATGTCGCACGACGCCCCGACCGCACTGGCCGAGTATCTTGCGGCACATGAACGCAAGGACCTCCTGCGGTTCATCACCTGCGGATCGGTCGACGACGGCAAGTCCTCGCTGATCGGGCGTCTGCTGTACGAGAGCCAGCTCCTCTACGACGACCAGATCGCGGCGCTCAAGGCCGACTCGGCGCGCGTCGGCACGCGCGGCGGGGAGATCGACTACGCGCTGCTGGTGGACGGTCTCGCGGCGGAGCGCGAACAGGGCATCACCATCGATGTCGCGTACCGGTTTTTCAACACCGCACGCCGCAAGTTCATCGTCGCCGATACGCCGGGGCACGAGCAGTACACGCGCAACATGGCCACCGGCGCCTCGACCGCGGATCTTGCGGTCATCCTTGTCGACGCGCGCAAGGGTCTGCTGTTGCAGACCCGCAGGCACAGTTACCTCGTCTCCTTGCTGGGCATCCGCGCCGTCGTGCTGGCGGTCAACAAGATGGACCTCGTCGGATACGACGAACGGGTGTTCCGCACCATCGAGGCGGAGTACCGGCTCCTGGCCGACCGGCTGGGCTTCACGCAGGTGACGGCGATCCCGGTGTCGGCGGTGCATGGCGACAATGTGGTGGGTGCCTCGGCCGCCATGCCCTGGTACCGCGGCATGGCGCTGCTCGAGCACCTGGAGACCGTCGCGGTGGCGACGGGCGCGCAGGATGCGCCGCTGCGCCTGCCGGTGCAGTGGGTGAACCGTCCGCACCAGGACTTCCGCGGTTTTGCCGGCACGATCGCCAGCGGCAGCGTGCGGCCAGGCGACCGCATCCGCGTCCAGCCCTCCGGGCGGCTCTCCACGGTGACGCGCATCGTGACCGCGGAGGGTGACCTCGGCGAGGCCGGCTGCGGCAAGGCGGTGACGCTGCTGCTCGCGGATGAGGTCGACGTCAGCCGCGGCGATGTCCTGAGCGCGCACGATGCGCCGCTGGAGTGTGCCGACCAGTTCGAGGCGACGGTCATGTGGATGAGCGAGGCGCCGCTGCTGCAGGGTCGGCAGTACCTGCTCAAGACGGCCACACGCATCGTGGCGGCCACCGTGATGCCGGTCAAATACAAGGTGAACATCAACACCTTCGAGCAGGTGCCCGCAGAACGTCTTGAGCTCAACGACATCGGCGTGTGCGAGATCGAGTGCGACCGCGTGATCGCCTTCGCGCCCTATGCCGAGAACCGCACGCTCGGCGCCTTCATCCTGATCGACCGTTTGACCCACGACACGGTGGGCGCGGGACTCCTGCACTTCGCGCTGCGCCGCTCGCAGAACGTGCACTGGCAGGCGATGGATGTGGACCGTGCGGTGCGCGCCGCGCAGAAGCGCCAACGCGGCTGCGTGCTGTGGCTCACGGGTCTTTCGGGCGCCGGCAAGTCGACGATCGCGAACCTCGTGGACCGCCGCCTCGTGTCGATGGGGCGGCACACCTACGTGCTCGACGGCGACAACGTCCGCCACGGCCTCAACAAGGACCTCGGGTTCACGGCGCAGGACCGCGTTGAAAACATCCGCCGGGTCGCCGAGGTGGCCAAGCTCATGGCGGATGCGGGCCTGATCACCATCGTCTCGTTCATCTCCCCGTTCCAGTCCGAGCGGCAGATGGCGCGCGAACTGATGCTGCCGGGGGAGTTCATCGAGGTGCACGTCGATGCGCCGCTTGCGGTGGCCGAGGCGCGCGACCCGAAGGGCCTGTACCGCAAGGCCCGCCGCGGTGAACTGAGCAATTTCACCGGCATCGATTCGCCCTACGAGGCGCCGCTTGCGCCGGAACTGCGGATCGACACCACCGGCACGGAGCCGGCCGCCGCGGCCGAGCGGATCGTCGCCTATCTCGAGCGCACGGGTTTTCTGACAGCTACATGAATTGATTGGGAAAGTTATGTCAACGGACGAGATACATGAGCGGTATTCATGTATCAGCCGCACAACGATCGTTTGTCGAGATCAAGGGGGGAGCCTAAAGTTCTGGCCACGGACGACGCGCGGCGCGCGCTCCGCCAGAACCCCCTCGGGGCGAGCACGATGCTCGCCCTTTTTTTTTGCTCCGTCACCGGCCCTGTGGTGATGCTGCAACAGAGGTTGCCTGCGACTGCGTGGCGATACGACCGGGTCCGCGCCCGCATCCAAGACGCGCACGTGTACGAAAGCGCTAGAATGGGCGGATGGCAGCCCGGTACTGGACAGGGTTGCGTGCAGACAACAAGGGCGGATGTCACGGCCGGATCAGCCGGTGTCGCCGCCACATCAAAGGGGCCTTACCAGATGCGTTCATTCCTGAAGATCCTGCTGGCGTCCGGCATTGCCGGGGCTGGCGCGTCCATGGCGGCGGATGCGCCGTCCTCGCTCACGCTCGACGAGATCGTCGTGACCGCGCAGAAGCGCGCCGAGAGTGCGCAGACCGTGCCGTTGTCGATGACGACCTTTGGCGCTGCGGCGCTCGAGGAGAAGGCAGTGGCGACGTTCTTCGACTACGGCACGAAGGTGCCGAACCTCGCGTTCGCGCCGACCGGCGACGGCGTCGGCACCTCGCGCACGATCTCGATCCGCGGCATCTCCGGCGACAACGTCACCGGCTTCTACGTCGACGAGACCCCGCTGCCGGATTCGATTGATCCGCGCATCCTCGACATCGACCACATCGAAGTCTTGCGCGGCCCGCAGGGCACCCTGTACGGTGCGCGTTCGATGGGCGGCACGGTGCGCATCATCACGAAGCAAGCGAATCTCAGCACCTTCGAGGGTTCCGCCCACGTCGGGATGGGCAAGACGAGCGGCGCCGGACGCAGCAACGTCACAGGCGACACGGTGCTCAACATCCCGCTGATCCAGGACAAGGTGGCGCTGCGCGTGTCGGGTTTCTATGACCGCCAGGGCGGCTACTTCAAGCGCAGCTACTGCACCGATCCGGCGACCGCCGGGGTCACGTGCTTCCCGCTGACCGGCGGCAGCCAGCTCACCACCGTCGATGATGTCGGTGCGGTCGAAAGCTCCGGTGCCGCCGCGAGCCTCACCATCAAGGTCAACGACAACTTCACCGTCACGCCGCGCGTGATGATCCAGAACCAGAGCTACAACGGCTTCCCGATGGCGGACTTCCTGTCCGCGCCGGGCAATGGCATCGGCTACCCGTACGGTCCCGATTACGCCGACTGGCACGACCTGCCGCCGGCGATGAAGCCCTCGAGCTTCACGCAGGCGCGCTGGTTCAATGTGCCGGAAGGCGGTACCGACCGCTGGCACCTGTACTCGCTGAACGCGCGCTGGCACACGGGGTTGGGCGACGTCACGTCCTCCACCGCGTATTTCGACCGCATCGTGCGCGAGACGGAAGACGAGACGGACTTCGTCTGGGGCGCCATCACCTCGAACTTCGGCTCGTTGCCGCATCCGGGTGCCATCACCGAGATCAAGGACTACCAGCGCTTCGTGCAGGAAGTGCGCTTCGTGTCGGACCTCCAGGGTCCGACGCAGTTCGTGCTCGGCGGCTTCTACTCGAGCTTCCACGGCCGTCTGCCGTTCGCCGCGCAATACCTGCCGGCGCAGGTGCCCGGCCTCGACGATGCGCTCGGCGGCCAGAACAACCCCGACTACGCCAACCTCGTGTTCGTGACCGACTACCACACCAAGATCGAGGAACCGGCGTTCTTCGGCGAGGTGTCGTACAAGCCGGTCGACGCGTTGAAGGTCACCCTCGGCGCCCGCTGGTACCAGGTCAAGACGACCGCCTTCGGCTACCAGGAAGGTCTTGCGGTCGGCGGCGGTCCGGCCATCGTCGACGCGCCGCGCTCGAGTTCCGAGAGCGGCATCAACCCGAAGGTGCAGGTCGACTACCACTACGCACCGGACCGCATGGTCTACGCGATGATCGCCAAGGGCTTCCGTCCGGGCGGCCTCGTGCCGTCCGTGCCGGCCGGCGTGCCGGACACGCCGCTCGACTGCATCGCGAACCTCGCGCAGATCGACCCGAACCTGACGCTCGACAAGGCGCGCGAGTTCAAGTCCGACTCGCTGTGGAACTACGAGGTCGGCACGAAGACCTCCTGGCTCGACAACCGGCTGACGCTGAACGCCGCGGCGTTCTTCATCAAGTGGAAGGACATCCAGCAGCAGATCCTGCTCACCTGCGGCTTCCAGTACCGTGCCAACGCGGGCGGTGCGGAGTCGAAGGGCGGCGAAATTGAAATGCGCGCCAAGGCGACCGAGCACCTCGAACTCTCGGCCGGCCTCGGCTACCAGAACGCCAAGATCACCCAGGCGAGCGACACCTCGCCGCAGGCCGTCGGTTCGCCGGTGTACCAGGTGCCGGACTGGACGGGCAACGCGTCGGCGACCTACCGCACGCGACTGAACAGCGAGTGGGACCTGTCCGCCGGGCTTGACCTGTCGTACATCGGTCGCAGCTTCAGCGGCAACAACACGCCGACGGCGCCGCGCGAGCGTCCGGCCTACAGCCTGATCGACGCGCGCTTCTCGCTCTCGCACGGTACGTGGGAGTACGCACTCGTCGGCAAGAACCTGTCCAACGAGCATGCCAATCTCGGCGACAGCCGTTCGATCGCCGCCGAGACGCCGGGCCGTCCGCGCCTGTTCGTCAACCAGCCGCGCACGATTGGACTGGAAGTGCGCACGACGTTCTGATGAGGACACCTCCCCGGGGGCATCCCCCGGGGAGGTTCCCATGCCGAACGAACTCCTGTTTGCGACCCGCCTGTACCGCGCGCGCCTGAGCGCGCACGGTACGGCTGCGCTCAACACGCAAATCCTGCGTGAGGCGGCCGTCTTGCAGGCGGATGATGGTGGCGGGCAGCGCTGGTCGCGCGACAACTACCCGGGTGGATATACGTCGTACGGCTCGGTCTGCCGGCTGCAGACGGTGTCACCGACGTTCGCGCGGCTCGAGCGCCTGCTCGCGCCGCACGTCGGCCGCTTCGCACGCAGCCTTGATTTCGATCTTGCGGGCAAGCGGCTCGAGATGACCGACTGCTGGCTCAACGTCATGCCGCGGGGAGTGAGCCACAGCCTGCACCTGCATCCGACCTCGACGATCAGCGGGACGTACTACGTGCAGGTGCCCAAAGGCGCGCCGGGTCTCAAGTTCGAGGATCCACGGCTCGACCGCATGATGGCCGCGCCCGCACGCCGAGCGACCGCGCGACCGACCAATCGGCCGTGGGTGATCGCACCGGCGGTTGCGGGCTACGTGACGCTCTTTGAGAGCTGGCTGCGGCACGAGGTGCCGGCGAACCCTGTCGAGGGCGAGCGCGTCAGCGTCAGCTTCAATTACTCCTGGTTCTGAGCAGGCGCATCCGCGGCACGCAGGGCGAGGGCATCGCGTGCGGCGGCGTGGACAGCCGCGGCGGCCGCCGCCAGCCGGCCTGATCCCGCACCGCTGCACGCCAGTTGCAGATAGTGCTGCAGGCGCAGGCGCAGGCGCCACAGCGCGTCCGCATATCGTGTCATCGTCGTCCCATCATTCTCCGCCGGCTCGCGCATCGTGATCCCGCCGTGACTGCTGACGCGGCTGGACTCCAGCGGTCGTGCATGACCGCGCGGTGACGCACGGCACTCGCCGCTTTGCATCTGCGCAGAAAAGTCCTAACGGGTGGCGGATTCCCGTCGCTAGTCTCGTCCGTACTGCCAGTGCGAGCCGCTGGTATCCGATCACACTGGCTGACGAGGAGTATGGACATGAAGAGGATTGCATTGGCTGCCCTGCTCTTGGCAGGCGCATCGTCCGCTCTTGCGGATTCACAACCCGAGGGTTACTACACCGTCGGATACAGCTTCGTGCACGCCAAGGTCGCGGATTACACCGCCAATCTGGGCGCGGTGCATGCGTCGCTCGGCTGGCAGCCGTACCGCTACGTCGGGATCGAGGCGACAGGCCTCGTCGGTGTGTCAAACGCCGACATCGGCGGCGGCACCCTCAAGCTCGACACTGGCTATCTCGCCTCGGTGTTGCCGCGACTGCCGATCAACGACGAATTCGCGCTGTACGCGCGGTTCGGTTATTCACATTCCTCCCTGACGGCATCGGGGGGCGGGCTGAGCGTGTCGGCGAGCGATCACGACACCGTGATCGGTGGCGGCGCGGAGTGGGTGGTTCCGGCGGGCTCCACCTGGCTCGGCGGGCGGATCGAATACGCCCGCTACTACAACCGTGACGGCCTGACCATTGACGGCGTGTCGCTGTCGTTCCTGCAACGCTTCTGACCGCGCCGGCGCACGGACCGGGTGCAGGCGCCCGGTCGTGGTTGCCGCAGGAACGGTGGTCAGTGGCCCTTGAGGCGCTGGGCCTCGGACTCGAGGTGTTCCCAGCGCTCGAGTTTGGCGAGCAGCATCTCTTCCAGTGCCGCGAGGCGCGCGCCGTCGGCGCTCACCCGGGCCGCATCGGCATGCGGATAGTCCGGCGAGGACAGCGACTCGGTGAGCGTCTTCTGTTCCTGTTCGAGTGCCTCGATCTCGGCGGGCAGGCCCGCGAGTTCGCGCTCCTCGCGATAGGAGAGTTTCGACTTCGCCTTGCTCATGGGTGCCGGCGCGCTGACGGGCGCCGCCTCCAACGGACGCGCCCGCGAAGGTTCTTCCTCCCGCTCGCGTTCGCGCAGCCAGTCGCTGTAGCCGCCGACCGACTCGCGCCAGCGTCCGTCCCCCTGCGGCCAGAGGGTCTGCGTGACGATGTTGTCGACGAACGCACGGTCGTGGCTGACCAGCAGCAGCGTGCCGGGGAAGTCCTGGATCGCGCTCTCGAGGAGTTCCAGCGAGTCGATGTCGAGGTCATTGGTCGGCTCGTCGAGCACCAGCACGTTGGCGGGTTTGGCAAACAGCCGCGCCAGCAAGAGGCGGTTGCGCTCGCCGCCGGAGAGCGCGCGCACCGGAGTGCCGGCGCGCTGTGCCGGGAACAGGAAGTCGGCCAGGTAACTCGTGACATGGCGCTTCTCGCCGTGCACCTCGACCCAGTCCGAGCCGGGGGAGAGCGTCTCGGCGACGCTCTTGTCGAGGTCCAGCTGTTCGCGCATCTGGTCGTAGTACGCGACCGCCAGCTGCGAGCCGGTGCGCACCTGGCCTGCATCGGGTTCGAGCTGGCCGAGGATCAGGCGGATGAGCGTCGACTTGCCGGCACCGTTTTCACCCAAAAGACCGATGCGGTCACCGCGCATGACGGTGAGGTCAAGATCGCGCACGATGCTGCGCCCGTTGAACGATTTGCTGACGCCGGTGAGCTCGGCAACGAGCTTGCCCGAGCGCTCGCGGGCGTCGATGCCGATGCGGACGCGGCCCATCTGCTCGCGTCGTGCGGCACGCTCGACGCGCAGCGCCTCGAGGCGCCGCACGCGGCCCTCGTTGCGGGTCCGGCGGGCCTCGATGCCC
>CAXBRZ010000034.1:0-14178 GCA_963978075.1 uncultured bacterium
CCTCTCCCACATCGACTTTCATTACGGGCGGTGCTGGCCGCTGGATCTGGCGCTGTGGGACCTGGCCGGCAAGATTACCGGCCAGCCGTGCTGGAAGCTGCTGGGAGGCTTGTCCCGCAAGGTCCGCGCCTACGCCTCCTCAGGCACTCTGCGCACGCCCACCGAGACGGCCGATGTCGCCGAGCGGATGCTCTCGGAGGGCTTTCCGGCGCTTAAACTGCGGTTCCACCGGGGCGACTGGCGCGACGACATCCGCGCACTCGAAGCGGTCCGTGCGCGCCTTGGAGACAAGATTGATCTCATGGTGGACTGCAACCAAGGCTGGCGCATGGCCTGGGATACGCAAGCGCCCTGGTCGTACAAGGACGCGATCGTGGTCGCCCGGGAACTTGAGCGCCTCAAGGTCTACTGGATGGAGGAGCCGCTACACCGGGCGGACGCCAGTGGCATGCGCTCGTTGCGCGAGGCGGTGGATATCCGCATCGCCGGCGGTGAGATGACGCGTTCGCTGAGCGAGTTCCGCGACCTGATCGATGGCCGCTGCCTCGACGTGTTGCAGCCGGACGTGGCGCTGGTCGGGGGCATCACCGGCTGCCGTCGCGTGGCGCTGATGGCGCAGGAGCACAATCTTGTCTTCACGCCCCACACCTGGACCAACGGCATGGGCGTCACGGCCAACGCGCACCTGTGCGGTGGCTGTGCCGACGCGCCGTTCCTGGAGTTTCCGTACGATCCGCCCGAGTGGAGCCTTGATCGCCGCGACTTCCCCATGGCCAAGCCGCTGACGGTCGACGCGGAAGGCTGGATCGACCTCGGACTTGCGCCGGGCATGGGCTACTCGCTGGACGAGGAGCGTCTCGCCCGCACCCGCATCGGCTGATCAGTCGCTGATGGCCTGATACACGAGATTGGTCCAGTCCGAGAGGAGCCCGTAGTCCTCGGGCAGGACCTGCTCGAAGTACATCGCCACCAATGATTCCTTCGGATCGATGATGACGCTCGTGGTGGCGTAGCCGCTCCAGCCAAATTGTCCAGGCGAGCCCAGCTGTCCGTAGGCCACGGGGTCCTTGAGGACGCCGACCCCGAGGCCAAAGCCATAGCCGGGCCACGGGGTTTTGATGGCGCCGAGATGGTCGCTGGCCATCATCTCCACCGTCTTGCGACCGAGGATTCGCTTGCCCTCCAGCGTGCCTCCGTTCAGCAGCATCTGGGCAAAGCGCAGGTAGTCCTGCGGCGTGCCCGCAAGCCCCGAACCCCCGAATGGATGGGCGGTGTAACGGTCGTATCCGGCGCCATTTGGGCTTGCGACGAGACCTCCCTTGGGGGAGGGGTTGTAGAGGGTCGCGTAGCGTGCGGCCCGGTCGGCGGGCACCCCGAACACCGTGTCCTTCATGCCCAGAGGCCCGAGAATCGTCTTTCGGACGTAACTCTCGAATGACTGCCCCGAGAACACTTCCACGAGGTGCGCCTGCACATCGGCCGCAAAACTGTAGACCCAGCGCGTCCCGGGGTCTGCGACTAGCGGCATCCCGGCGATCTGCTCGGTCATCTGTCCTACCGAATCCGAGTGCGCATAGTCGATCTGAGCCGTGCGGTAGGCGCGGTCGACCGGCGTGTCGCCGAAAATGCCGTAGACGAATCCCGCCGTGTGGCGGAAGACGTCTTCGATCGTGATGGGGCGGCTGGGCGCTGCATAGCGGGGTGAGCCGTCGGCATTTTCACCGGCGTAGACCTGCACGTTTGCAAACGCTGGCAGGTACTTCGACAGCGGATCGGACAGTTGGAACTTTCCCTGCTCGAACAGGCTGAGCAATGCGGCAGCCGTGACGGGCTTGGTCATCGAATACAGACGGAAGTACTGGTCCGTGTGCATGGGCTGTCCGCTGGCCTGATCGGCAACACCGTATGCCTTCTCGTAGGCGAGTCGGCCGTGACGGGCGATGACCACCACGGCCCCGGCGCTGCGTCCGGCGTGGATGGCCTCGTCGATGCGGGCATCGATCCGCTGGAGGCGCTCACGGGAGAGGCCAACGGCCTCTGGTGTTGCGCGTGGCAGGGGAGGGGCGCCCGCAGAGGCGGCGGAGAGCCCCACCGATAGCAGGGCGATGGCGCTGATCAACACATGTTTCGGGGTATTCATGCCCCGAGTCTATCGCTCCGGCAGGAAGGCGTCAGCGGCCCTTCCACTCGGGTTTGCGCTTTTCGGCAAAGGCACGCGCACCCTCGAGCAGATCCTCCGAGCGCAGCACCCTCTGGACGGCGCCGAGCGCATCGTGCAGTTCGAAGGCTTCGTTCTGCGGAATCATCTCGCTGTGCTGGAGCAGCTGCTTGATGGCCGGGAACAGGAGCGGTGGGCCCTCCGCAATCAGGGTGGCGATCTCACGCGCCTTCTCCATGGCGCCGCCTGACGGCACGATCCAGTTGACGAGGCCCCACTGCTTGGCTTCGGCGGCATCCATGGTGCGCCCGAGCATGAGCATCTCGACCGCCACGTGGTAGGGAATGCGGCGGCGCAACTTGATCGTGGCCGCGTCGGCAAGGACGCCTACCTTGATCTCGGGCAGGGCAAAGGTCGCGTGCTCTTCCGCGACGATGAGGTCGCAGCCGAGGACCAGTTCGAAGCCGCCGCCAAAGGCGATGCCGTTGACGGCTGCGATGACCGGCTTGTCGAGGTTGCGCGGGTAATTGAGGCCGCCAAAGCCGCCCACGCCCCAGTCGGAGTCCGACGCCTCGCCATCCGCGGCGCCCTTCAGGTCCCAGCCCGGCGAGAAGAACTTTTGGCCTGCCCCTGTGAGGATGGCCACGCGCAGTTCCGGATCGTTGCGGAAACTTGTCCAGATCTCGTTGAGCTGCCTGCTGGTGGACAGGGCGATGGCGTTCGCCTTGGGCCGGTCGATGGTGACTTCAAGAATGCCGTTATGCGTTACGGTGCGCACGCCGCCGTCGATGCTCATGGGTTTACTCCGAGATGCGAACAAGCGCGTCGACCGCGACGACGCCCCGGCCCTGCGGCCGTACGATGATGGGATTGACGTCAAGTTCAATGAGACTGTCAACGTGGGCGCCGGCGTAGGCCGTGACCGCGAGGATGGCGCTGACGAGAGCGTCCACATCCCCGGGTGGCTTGCCGCGGAATCCGGCGAGCAGGCGCTTCACATTGAGTCGATCAAGCCCGGCTCGAACTGCCTTTTCGGTAAAAGGAGGCAGCAGGCTCGTGCTGTCGTGCAGGTATTCGGTCAGCACACCGCCCGCACCCAGGACGAGCACCTGGCCGAACTGCGGGTCAACGGTGATGCCGACCAGGATTTCCGCCACGCCGTCGACGACCATCTGCTCGACCAGCACCGTATCGCTCAATGCGGCGAGCCGCGCGGCCGTCGCGCGGGCTTCCTCCGCAGAGCGGATGTTGAGCGCGACCCCGCCGACGTCGGACTTGTGCGCCAGATCCGCGCTGGCCGCCTTGATCACCACCGGAAAGCCGATGGACTCGGCGGCTGCGGCGGCTTCAGCGACGGGAACTGTGCGCGCGGCGGGTACCGGCAGTCCGTAGGCGGCGAGTGCTGACTTGCCCTCGTCTTCACGCAACGTGCGCGAGGCGGTGCTGGTACGCACAGGGCGCTGCAGTCGCACCGGATCGCCCTCCCGCCAGCGTGCGCCGATGTGGGCTGCCGCGTTCAGTGCCTCAAGGCCCTCGCGCTGCCCTTGCAGGGGAATGACGCCGTTCTCGGTGCAGTGCGCCCGGATGTCCTCGTAGAGCGTCTCCGGCAGCGAGGCGAGCATTGCAGCCCGTGCTCCGGCCTTGCGGGCTTCCTCGACATAGAGGCGGATCGGTCCGTCGAACGCCGAGGTGTCGGAGCGGTCCGCCGGCGGGCAATCCAGCATGAACGCCACGGCGTCGTAGCCTGCGCGGAAGACGTTGGAAAAGAGCGCCTGCATCTTGGGCGCGTTGAACCAGATGTAGGTATGAAAATCGAAGGGATTGGCGATGGTGACGCGAGGGCCGACCGCCTCCTGCACCGCCGCGCGAACGTCCGGCGCGAGCGGCGGAAACTCAAGCTCCGTGTGTCTCGCGACGTCGGAGGTCATTGCCATGTCACCGCCCGAGGCGCCCATGACCAGGATGCGACGACCCGGCAGCGGACCTCCTGAGTGAAGCACTTTCAAAGTCTCGACGAGTGAGGCCAGCGTGTCGCAGCGGGCGATGCCGGCGTCGCGGCAGTAGGCATCAAAGACGGCGTCGGCACCGGCCATGGCGCCGGTGTGGGTGGCCGCTGCCTGTGCGGCGGCCGCAGTGCGACCGGATTTGACGAGCGCGATCGGCTTGCCGGCGGCGCGTGCGGTGTTGACGGCTTCGGCAAAACGGCCGGCATCCTTGATGCCTTCGATGTAGAGGCCGAATGCCGTCACGCGCGGATCGTCCGAGAGCACCTCGATCAGGTCCTCGAGTGCCAGCCGCGTCTGGTTGCCGACCGAGATCACGTAGCCGATGGGGAGGTCGCGCTGATTGAACATCAGCGTCAGCGAGATCGTGCCGCTCTGGCAGAGGATCGCGACGCCGCGGTTGGAGCGGGCCCCGCCCACCACCTGGTCGGGCCAGAGTGCGGCCCGGTCGAAGAAATTGACGAGGCCGTAGCAGTTCGGTCCCGTGAACGCGAGGTCGCCGGCCGCCTCGACAAGGTCGGCCGTCAGTTGTCGGCCCACATCGGTGGCGGTTTCGTCAAACCCGGAGGCAAAACAGACAAAGCCGCCGGCACCGCGCTGCTGCAGCGCGCCTGCGAGGGCCGGGATGTCGGCAGCCGGTGCTGCCAGAAAGGACGCGTCCGGCGCGCCCGGGAGTTCATCCACCGAGCGGTAATAGGTGGTGTCGGCATCCGACTCACGGGTCGGGTGGATACGCCAAATCTCGCCCTCGTAACCTATCTGCCGACAGGCGTTGGCCACCGCATCGGTCCAGTTGCCGCCGACCAGTGCGAGGGTCTTCGGGGCCAGCAGGCGCCGCAGCGAGTCGCGGTTCATGAGCGCTTGACGAGGCCCAGTGCGCGCGAACCCGGGCCTGCCCACTCGCCGGCGTCGGCGCCGTTGAACCCGGCGATGGCCGTCCGGATGTGCTCGGGGAAGGTGGCGGCACCGGCATTTTCGCCCTGCCGGTAGTGCAGGAGCATGAACTCGCCCGTGGCCGCCAAGCCGTCTTTGCCTGCGACCCGTACCTCAAAGCCCAGATGCAGTCGTTTGGAGTCGAAGCCGATCACGTGCGCGCCAATTTCCAGCGTCTCGCCGAACTTTACTTCGCGCAGCCAGTGGGCATGGGCTTCCAGTGAATACAGCGTGCACTGGGTGGTCGTCCGATAGGACTCATCAATCCCGATCAGCACCATGAACGCGTCACACGCGCGGCTCATGGCCACGATGTAGTAGGCATCGTTCAGGTGCTGGTTGTAGTCGATCCAGTCCGGCTGAATCGGCGTCGAGTAGATCGTCCGTGCGGGCATGGGCAGTCCTTAACCGATCTTGAGGCGCTCGCGCACTTCGGCCGGTCCGATGATCCGCCCCCCCATCGCCTCGACGATGCCGCGCGCCTTGGTCACGAGCTGCGCGTTGGAGGCATAGACGCCCTTGGACAGGTACAGGTTGTCCTCAAGGCCGACGCGGACGTTGCCGCCGTTGAGTACCGAGTTGGCGACCCACGGCATCTGCATGCGGCTGATGGCAAACGACGACCATACCGCGTCCTCGGGCAGGAAGTTCTTCATCGCCAGAAGGTGTTCGGTGTTGGCCGGCACGCCCCAGGCGATGCCCATGCACAGTTGGATCAGCGGCGGCGGCAGGACCAGGCCTTCCTTGATCATCTGCTTCACGAACCAGAGGTTACCCGTGTCGAAGATCTCGAACTCAGGCTTGACGCCGAGATCCTTGCAGATCGCCGCGCCCTGGCGCAGATAGTTGGGCGTCGACACGTAGGCGCGGTTGCCGTCGCCGAAGTTGAGACTGCCGCAGTCGAGCGTGCAGATGTCGGGGCGATACTTGCCTTCCTGGCACAGGTCGATGACATGCCGCATGCGGTCTTCCTGCGAGCAGAAATCGCTGCCCGGCGCCGGCGTGTCGTGGATGCCGTTCTCGCCGATGACGATGTAGCCGCCCATGCCGCAGGTCAGGTTGACGATGACGTCCGTGCCGCTCTCGCGGATCGCCTTGACGACCGCGCGGTAGTGCCGCGTTTCCATCGAAAAATTGCCGGTGTCAGGGTCGCGGACGTGGATGTGGACGATCGACGCCCCGGCTTGGGCGGCCTCGATGGCGCTCTGCGCGATTTCATCGGGCGTCACGGCGCAATACGGGCTCTTGGTGACCTTCGAGTCGTCGCCTGTGACGGCGCAGGTAATCATCACATCCTGGTTCATGGGGCTCCCCTCTAAACAGCGTTTCGTCATATTATCGCGGTCATAATATTTACGCCACCGGCCCTGTTTGGCTGTTTCGGGCCTGTCGGCGGCGTGTGTTACGGGGTAGGGTGGCGTATGAAAAAGACTCTCGGCACGTACCTGATCGAAGTGTTGCAGGCGCAAGGCGTCCGGCACGTTTTCGGCATCCCCGGCGTCCACAACCTCGAGCTTTATCGGGGGCTCGCCGCTTCGAAAATCCGCCATGTCTCCGGTCGGCACGAGCAGGGCCTTGGATTCATGGCCGACGGGTATGCCCGCGCCGGTGGCGGCGTCGGCGTGTGCTTTACGATCACCGGCCCGGGGTTGACCAACATCGTCACGGCGATGGGCCAGGCGATGCAGGACTCCATTCCTCTGCTCGTGGTCTCCAGTGAGAACCGCCGTGGCGAAATGGGAACCCACCAGGGATTCCTGCACGAAATTCCCGACCAGTTCGGTGTCGCCCGGCAGGTCGCCGTGCATGCCGAAAGGATACTTTGTCCGGAAGACTTGCCGCCCGCCCTTGAGCGGGCATTCCGCCTCTGGGCGACGGCACGGCCGGGTCCGGTGTACCTCGAGATTCCACGCGACGTGCTGACGCAGGAGGCCGGACACCTACCGGTGGTCACATGGTCACGGCCCGAGGCCCAAGGGGCCGATTCTGGCGCCCTCGCGAAGGCGGCACAGCGGCTGGCCTGCGCACACCGGCCTGTCATTCTGGCTGGCGGTGGCGCGCGCCATGCGTCGGCGGCATTGGCGGCACTCGCGGAACACCTGGATGCACCGGTTGTCCTGACCGTGAACGCACGGGGCCTCTTGCCGATGGCGCATCCCCTGGGCGTTTCCGTCAGCCCGTCGCTCGCACCCGTCCGTCAGCTGGTGGCGGATGCGGACGTGGTGCTTGCCGTAGGCACTGAATTCGGTCAGACCGATTACGACATGTATTCGGTCGAACAGTTTGCGCAGCCTCCGGGCCTGATCCGCATCGACATTGATCCGGATCAGATCTATCGCTGTGTCCGGCCCGAGGTGGCTCTGGTGGGCGATGCCGCTGTGACGCTAGGCGCGCTTCTGAAGGCGGATATCGGTCCGGCGCGGCAGTCCAACGGTGCGGGACGCGCCTCTGCCGCGCGTGCGGCCGCCCACGAGGTGCTTCCTGCCGCCTATGTGCGCGAGATTGCGCTGCTCGAGTGCATCCGCGATCTCGTTCCAGGCGTGACGATCGTCGGTGATTCCACCCAGATGGTCTATGCGGGCAATCTCAGTTATGCCGCAGCGTCGCCCATGACGTGGTTCAACAGTGCCACGGGTTACGGAACACTGGGCTACGCCTTGCCGGCCTCCACCGGCGCCAGTCTTGCGCGTCCTGACACCCCGATCGTCTGTCTGGTGGGCGATGGTGGTCTGCAGTTCACCCTGGGCGAGCTCGCGGGTCCTCGCGAGGTGGGGGCGTGGACTGCCATCATGGTCTGGAACAATCATGGGTATGGCGAGATCAAGACTTCCATGATCGCGGTCGACATCGAGCCTGAAGGCGTCGATGTGCGTCCTCCCGATTTTGCCCTGCTGGCGGCGGCGTATGGCTATCCGCACGTGCGTGTGCAGACGCCTGCCGAACTGTCCGCTGCGCTCAAGGCATTCGCATCCCACCGCCAGATTGTTGTCATCGAAGTCGTGGCCGAGGCATTCGAATGAAGCGCCGATTTGCTCCGATCAAGGACTGGATCGCCCACGAGGGCGGCGTGGATCCATGGGCCATTCATTGGGAAGCACGTCAGGCCAAGGATCGTGGCGAGGACGTGATCATTCTCAGCGTCGGAGATCCGCCCATCGATACGCCGCTACCGGTCGTGGAGCGTGCGGTATCGGCCATGCGCAGTGGTGATACGCACTACACGGAGATCCTCGGCAAGGGGCCGCTGCGTGAGCGCATCGCCGCGATGCATCAAGCGCGAACCGGTGTGGATACCGGCGCGGAGAATGTGGCCGTGCTGGCCGGTACCCAGAACGGCCTTTTTGTCGCTTCGCTGTGTCTCGCCAGTCATGGTGACGAGATCATCACCATCGATCCGATGTACACAACCTACCCCGCCTCGATCCAGGCCTCCGGCGCGAAACTCGTGCGCGTGCCGGCTCACGCAAGCGCCGGCTTTCATCCGGACCTGAAGGCGCTGGAGGCGGCGGTAACGCCCAACACCCGCGCCATTTTTCTGGCGACGCCGAGCAACCCGTCGGGCGTCGTGCTCTCGGACGACGATTGCGACGCCATTGCCGACATCGCCCGTCGCCATGCCCTGTGGATTGTCTCGGACGAAGTCTATGCAGGCATCGCTGACGGCAATCGGGTTCCGAGCCTTGCCGCCCGACTGCCCGATCAGGTTGTGACGGTCGGCAGTCTCTCAAAGAGCCATGCGATGACTGGTTGGCGGGTCGGCTGGCTGATCGGGCCTGCGGACCTCGTCAGGCTGGTCGAGGAACTTGCGCTGTGCATGCTGTACGGCATTCCTGGATTCATCCAGGAGGCGGCTATCGCGGCGCTGGACATCCGCGAGCAGACCGAGCGCGAAATGCACGAGTACTGTCGGGTACGGCGTGAGACGCTTTTCCACGCTCTTTCAGGCATCCCCGGCGTGACGCCATTCTGGCCGGATGCTGGCATGTTCATGCTGTTGGATGTCCGCAAGACCGGACTTGGAAGCACTGGTTTTCTGCGCGGACTTTTTGAAACCGAAAAGGTGTCATTGCTGGATGGTGCCGCGTTCGGCCGTGAAACCGATGGTTTTGTGCGCGCCTGCTTTGCCGCGGAGCCCGCGGAACTTGAGGAAGCCGGGCGGAGAATCCGCCGATACGCAGCGAGCCTGATCGGCTGATCAGGCCCGCTGCACCCCGCCTCACATCCGGTAGGTGAAGGTCAGGCCGATGGTCCGCGGTCGGAAGGTATATGAATTGCGCTGCGGCGTCGGTTGGGTCCACAGATAGTTGTTGTTGGCGTCGACCGGGATGTTGTAGTCGAGCTGCCCGAGTTGGTAGTTCGTGATCGTGCGCGAATCAAAGAGGTTGTCCACAAACAGTGCCACCGACGCATTGCCGAAGCTCATGCCTGCGCGCAAGGAGGCGAACTTTGTCGATGACAATGGCAGGACATACGGGCTGTACTGAACGGAATTCGGATCCTGCGCGGAGGTCAGCCAGTGGTTCTGGGAGGCGTACTGCCAGTCCAGACGCGCGAAAGCCTCCCTGTCCGCCAGCGAAAAGTTGTATTGCAGGCCGAGTGAGACGGTCCACGGCGGCGAGGAGGAAGGACTGCCATTGACCGCACCTTCGCCGGAGATGGCGTCACCCGCCGAGGCGAGTAGTGGTTTTGGCGCCTGCGTTGATTCGGTGTACCGGGCGCTTGTGTAGCCGACCGCGGCGTCCAGCGAAAAGCCGCCACCGAGTACTGATTCCACCTGCAGGTCGAAGCCCTTTGCCACCGCCGAGCCGAGGTTGTCCGTGAACTGCAGTCCGCAGTTGTAGGGAACGTAGACACTCTGCTGGATGTTCTGCCACTTGATGTAATAGACGCTTGAGGCAATGCGCAGACGGCTAGACACGTTGCTCTTGCTGCCAATCTCGTAACTTTGCGTCGTGTCCGAGTTATAGGCGATCGGTGCGCCGTTGGGATACCCGGTCTGGTTCAGGCCGCCGTCGCCGTCACAGTAGTTGGGAAGCGGGTTGTTGCCGCCACCGGGCCGGAAGCCCTTGGCATACGTGAAGTAATAGAGGTTGGCAGGATCGGCCTGGAAGGAGAGTCCGACTTTCGGTGTGAAGGCATTTTCGCTGTGCGTGGCCGTAGCAGTTTCCCTGCCGAAATTGAGGTATCCGTCCCCGACGTGGTTCAGGTCGAAGCTCATGTGGGCATACCGGCCACCCAGCGTGAGCTTGAGGCGATCGCTGATCGCGTAGACGCCTTCCCCGAAGAGCGCGACCTGACGATCGGTGACGGTGGTGTCGTTCATGTAGGAGGCGCAGTTGGGCAATTGGTATCCCTGCGGGTTGCCGTCGTTGCACGTGTAATCCGTCGTGTAGAAGAAATCGGCTGGAGCGATGCCCAGAAGATCCGTCCAAAGCTGCTCAATCTTCGGGTCGTAAAGCGCCTCGACGCTGCGCTCCTTGGAGGTGGAGAAGAACGCCCCGACCGTCCAGATGAGGCGAGCCGACGGGTCGTTGGATTGCCAGCGCAATTCCTGGGTAAAGGACGTCTGGCGGTTGGTCATGATGTTGGGGCCCGCGTACCCCTCATAACCGGCGGGCAGGTGGACCCCGTTGCCGTCGAGCAGCGGATACCAACTGCAGGGCACGCCGTTCAGCGGGTCACCGGCGTAGTTGCCGCAGGACCCCGTCAGCGGGCCCTGAGACTGATAGAAGGAAAGATTGTAGACGCTGCCCTGATACCCCGTCTGTTCGTTGCGGTGGTAGTAGGAGGTATTGGAGATCACCCGTGTCTTGCCGACTTCCCACTCCACTTTGAGTGCAGGCAGATAGTACTCGTCAGGGGTTGGAATGCCCTCGGGGGTTGCGTTGTTGAACTTGCCGGCGGCGACATTCGAATAGGCGTCCCAGAAGGTGGACTGATCGTGTTTGCGCGAATTCTGGTAGGTCACGCTCGGCGTGACGGACACGCTGTCGTTCGGTTGCCACAGGAAAGCAAGACGGGCTGCCATGGTGGAGCCACGGTTGGCCCGCGAGTCCACGACTGCGCGGGTGGTCGGATCGACCCGGTCGATCCATCCGCCGTCACGACGGAACCAGACGCTGGCACGATAACCCAGTACTCCGTCGATGAGGGGCCCGCCATGGGCAACGCCGGCCTCGGCACTGGGGTCGCCACCCCTCGTAGAGGAGAGTTCAGCACGCACGTAGGTCGATGACCTGGATACGCTCGGCTGGTTCATGATGTAGCGGACGGTGCCGCCCTCGGAGCCGGAGCCGAACAGCGTACCTTGCGGGCCGCGCAGAATCTCGACACGGTCAAGGTCGAAGGTCTTTGGCAGTGCGTCGTCCGGATTGAATCCCACGGCGCGCATCTGGATGGGCGTGTCGTCGATGTAGATGCCGGTGGTGCCAGCGCCACCGGAGGAGGAGATGCCGCGGATGGAGATCGCGTTGGTACCGGAATTGTCGACGCTGACGCCCGGGGTGAAGCGGGCAACGTCCTGGAAGTCCTTGATGCCTTTGACGTCTAGGGATTCCTGGGTCATCGCGGTCACCGAAATGGGCACCTTGCTCAGGGATTCCTCGTGACGCGTGGCCGTGACCACGATTTCCTCGAGTTGCCCGGTCTTGGCGTCTGCGCCGAGGGCTGGCACGGCGCTGATGCCTGCCACGAAACCGATGATCGTCCGATACCACTTATGCATGGTTCACTCCCCCCCGGGATGCCAGTTTCCATTGTGCCGAGTCTTGGGACTATTTACTCATCCAGAAGCACGGTGGCTTCGGGTGACCATTGCGCGGTCACCTGATCGCCCCAGTCGATCGCCCAGTCGAGCGTACGCCGGTCGTTCTGGGAAAACACCGTCAACTCTGTGCCGCACGCCGTTTTGATCTTGTAGATGGAGCGGTTGCCGAGATACCCCAGTTCCCAGACCTCTCCACGGACCGTATTGTGCCCGCTCGACGCCTCCTCTTTGGAGAGGCTCATTTTCTCGGGGCGTATCGCCACCGTGACGGATGCACCGGCAGACCACGGGCGTTCATCCCTGGCTTCGATGTCGCCGGCCGCTTCGGTGCTTACGACCACTCGACCGTCGACCGCCGACTTCACAGTGCCTGTGAGCAGGTTTGCGGTACCGAAAAAATCGGCCACATAGCGGGAGCGAGGGTACTCGTAAACCTCTGCCGGCGTGCCAACCTGGAGGACCTTGCCCTGATCCATGACGGCTACCCGGGTGGCCAGCGCCATCGCTTCGTCCTGGTCGTGCGTGACGACGACAAAGGTGGTGCTGAGCTCGTATTGCAGGTCCATCAGCTCGAACTGGGTGCTCTCGCGCAGCTTCTTGTCCAACGCGCTCAAAGGTTCATCCAGCAGGAGCACCTTAGGCCGCTTGACGAGGGCCCGGGCAAGCGCAACCCGCTGACGCTGGCCACCGGACAACTGGTGGGGCTTGCGTCGGCCGAGGCCCGACAGTTGCACCATGTCGAGCGCGCCCTTGACCCGAAGGGCGATTTCCGGCCGCGCTACACCATCCCTCTTGAGCCCATAGGCGATGTTCTCCTCCACCGTCATGTGCGGGAAGAGCGCATAGGACTGGAACATCATGTTCACGGGCCGCTCATAGGGCGGGACGTCCGTCATGTCGACGCCATCAATCAGGATTCGGCCGCTGCTCGGGCTTACGAACCCTGCCAGCATCCGCAGCAGGGTCGTCTTGCCGCAGCCGGAGGCGCCCACGAGCGCGAACATCTCGCCGCGGTAAATGGACAGGTTGACCTCATTGACGGCCGCAGCCTCGCCATAACGCTTGACGAGCCCCTCGACGACGATCTGCGCAGATGCCGTGGGGTCCAGCCATGGCCGTGCGCTCGTGGACGGGCGTGGCGGCGTCATCACCATCCTAGGGATCCCCGGGGAACAACGGTTCGGACAGCGTAGCCGAAGGGCGTGGCCACCGGCAGTCCCCCTACCGGTCCGCAGGGGGTGTTTGGCGCCGCCGCTCGGGCGCGAAGAATGGCTTTTCCACCACTTGGGCCGTGACCAGTCGGCGCTCCCAGACCAGTTCCCTGTGCAGGTAGATATCCGCATGCAAAACACTGCCCATGCGGAAGTGCGGCGCATCCACGATTGCCAGCGCAAGGTTTCGCTTGCAAGTCGGAGACCACATGGCCGAGGTGACGAACCCGCACTCCTTCTCGTCCTTGGGGGTGGCGTACAGCAGCGCGTTGTGGGCCGGCTTGTTGCCGGCAACGTCGAGGCCGACCAGCAGACGGGCGAGCCCGGAGGCGCTCTGGCGCAGCAATGCGCGCCGGCCGTTGAAATGTGGCTTCTCGAAATCAACAAGCCAGCCGAGTCCAAGCTCCAGCGGAGTTCGCTCTAGATTCAGCCGAACCGTGTGTTCGGCCGAGATGAAATCCACATTGGGCATCAGGAAGCCGGCCTCGATGCGCGCAAGATTGAGCGCCTGCGAGCCGATTGCGCGGATGCCGCGGGTGTGGCCCGCAGCCATGAGTTCGTCCCATGGGCTTTCAAAATTATTGGCTTGCAGCGGACCTTACCGACGCCACTCGATCCTCAGAGGATCAAATGTGCTCATTTTTTGGCTGGTGGGGGCCTTGCAAGGCCCCCCACAACCAAATTGTTTGGGCCCCTTGCGGTTGATCCTGCAAACAACCTCCAAACATCTCCAAGGATCAAACATTAAAACAAACAAAACATCTCCAAGCAACAACATTTCAAACAAAAACACACAACTGTAATGTTCACTGGTTATTGTTTCAATTCCGTTTTCAATATCGATGGATTTCATGCTTGCACTGATGGCCTAGGAATTAACAACAAAGGTAAACCAAACACATAACGTTTACTGGTGATTAATAAACCTATGGTTTATTAATCAGGGGAGGTCTGATTTTATTAGGAAAATACATATAAACACAGCCTCTCCTGATTAATAAACCTTAGGTTTATTAATCACCATAAAACATTATGAGTAAGAATAACAATAAACAATCTCCCTTCGTTTGCACGTAGTGGTTTGATCCGATTTTTATATCCTACTAG
>CAXBRZ010000035.1:0-14098 GCA_963978075.1 uncultured bacterium
ACCGTATCGCGCAGCTGGAAAAAAATATCAAAGACATGCAGCGTTTGCTGGAATTGAAGGGCGTCGCGCCCGTCAGCAAGCCCGAGCCCGCGAAGGCGGATGCCGCGAAGGCGCCGCCGGCCAAGGCCGAACCGCCTAAAGCGGAGCCGGCAAAAGAAGCGCCCAAGGCTGAACCGCCCAAAGAGGCCGCCAAAGCAGATGTGGCTAAAGACGCCGCCAAATCCGAGCCGGCTAAGGATGCTGCAAAAGCCGAGCCTGCAGCGGAGAAGGCTGCCGAAGCGGCCATGACGGCGGGTATTTCCGGCGTGATGGTGAATGCGGGCGGCGACGTTGCGCTGCGCGGGAAACGAGCGTCCGGCGAAGCGTGGGAAGTGGGCGTGGCGGATCCGGCCAGCCGTTTTGACAACGCTCCGGCCGTGGCCAAGCTGGCGCTGCACAGCGGCGCGGTGGCAGCAAGCGGCACCACGATGCGCGGATTGCACATTGTGGACCCGAGAACCGGATTGCCCGCAGGTTCCGTGCGGACGGCGACAGTGATTGCGCGCGACGGCATCACGGCAAACGCGCTTTCGACTGCGATTTGCGTGCTGGGACCGGAAGCGGGACTGAAGCTGGCGGCGCAGATTCCGGACGCGGAATGCCTAATTGCGGGTGCGGACGGACGGATGTACCGGAGCGCGGGATTTGCGCTGTATGAGCGCACGCTGGTGCGTCCGGTGGCGGACGGACTGCGCGCCTTGGGCGTGGATCCCCAGGGCATCACGGACGTGATCATCACCCACATGCACTACGATCATGCCGGCAACCTCGCGCTGTTTCCCAATGCCCGATTCCATCTGCAGGATGCGGAGATGGCCTATTGCACCGGCAGGGCCATGACCCACCCCCACCTTGCCGCACCGTTTGATGCGGAGGACGTGGTGACCATGGTGCGACGCATCTATGCAGGTCGGGTGGTTTTTCATGCCGGCGAGGTGTCGCTCACCGCCGGCATCAGCCTGCACCCGATGCCAGGCCATACGCCTGGCCTGCAGGCCGTTCGGGTCAGCACGGAGCGCGGACCCGTTGTGCTGGCTTCGGATGCAGCGCACTTCTGGGCAAACCTGAAACGCGAAGTGCCGTTCCCCATCGTTGCCAATGTGCCCGACTATCTTGACTCGCTGCGGCGTTTGCGCGCGCTGGCGGAAAGCGACGATCACATCATCCCGGGTCATGACCCTGCCGTGCTGCTTCACTTTCCTGCCGAGCCGGGTCTCGATGGCGTCGTCCGCCTCGATCTGCCCCCGTCCGTGGAGCGTGCATCATGACTCCCTGTGGATTCGTCGGTCTTGGACGGATTGGAGCGCCGATGGCGCGCCGGCTCGTGGAGACCGGGCATACGGTGATCGGATTTGATCCGAGTCCGGCAGCCTGCGCGGCCGCAGCAGAGGGGGGTGTAGAGATCGGCACCAGTCTGCGGGCGGTTGCGGATCAGTGTCCCGTGGTCTTTCTGAGTCTGCCCAGCCCATCGATCGTGCTCGACGTCGCACTCGGACCGGACGGTCTGGGTGGCGGTGACGCCCTCAGACTGTGTATCGACCTCTCGACGTCGGGGCCGCAGGCTGCACAGCAGCTGGCCGCCGGACTGTTGGAGCGTGGGATTTCCACGCTGGAAGCCCCCGTGTCCGGCGGGATCCAAGGCGCACGTGACGGCAAACTGTCACTCATGGTGGCGGGGCCCGAAACGGCCTGGCGGGACGCCGAACCGCTTCTCGGTCACCTTGGCCGACCCTTCTACATGGGCACAAGCGCCGGCGCTGGCCAGATGATGAAACTCGTCAACAATTTGCTTGGCGCCTGTGCGATCGCCATCACGTCTGAGGGCATGGCGCTCGGCATCAAGGCCGGACTTGAGCCCGCCCGGATGATCGAGGTCCTGAACGTTTCCAGCGGGCGCAACAGCGCCACTCTGGACAAGTGGCCGCGATCGGTGTTGCCACGCACGTTTGATTTCGGATTTACGGCAGGATTGAGCCTTAAGGACACGCGGCTCTGCGTCGAGTCCGCCGAGGCGCTGAGTGTGCCGCTGCAGGTCGGCAGCCGTGTCCTGACGCTGCTGGAACGCACGGTTGCAGCGTTTGGTGCCGATTCCGACTTTACGTCGATGGCGCGGATCCTGGAGGCTGACGCCGACCTTGATCTGCCCGTCTTGCCCCGTCAGTGACCGAGGAGAGAACAGCGATGGCGAACAAGGATCTTTTTGACAAGGGACTCCAGATCCGGACCGAAGTGCTCGGAGAGGCTTACGTGCGCAAGGCATTGGAGAGCATGGATGAATTCAACCGGCCGCTGCAGGAACTGGTCACGGAATACTGCTGGGGGGCGGTCTGGGGCCGGGAAGGGCTGACGCGGGCACAGCGCAGCATGATCAATCTCGCCATGATCAGCGCGCTCAACCGACCGCATGAACTCAAGGCTCACATTCGCGGCGCTCTAAACAATGGTGTTTCGCGCGAAGAAATTCGCGAGGTCCTCCTGCAGGTGGCGATCTATGTGGGCGTTCCGGCGGCGGTCGACAGTTTTCGCATCGCGCGGGAAACTTTCGCGGAGATCGACGGCTGAGCGTTTCGCGCTCGGTCTATACCCTGGTACGGGCAGTTGTGTTGCCCTGCAGATCCGGCCTTATCCTGAGTCTTCACAAGGGAGGCGCACATGCATGGGGAAATGGGCTTTGATGAAACCCGGCTGGGCTTTCTGACCGAGGCTGTCGAACGGGACATCGCGGCAGGCCTTTATTTCGGTGGCATCATTTCGGTCCGGCGTGGTGGCAGGCCGGCTTATCACCGGGTCTTCGGTCACAGCAGCGAAAGCAAGGACCGGGCGGTCGAGGACGACTCGGTCTTCAGCCTCTTCTCGGTGACCAAAGCCTTCACCAACATACTCGTCTATCAGGCGATCGAACGCGGCCTCATGACGCTGACGACGCCCCTGTGTCAGATCATTCCGGAATTCAGCGGCGGCCTGCGGGACCGCATCACCATCTTCCACCTGCTGACGCACAGTACGGGCCTGCCGACGATGTTCGAAGCACGGCCCGGGATGTACATCGATCGGATGGAGGAGGTCATCGCAGCAATCTGCGAGGTGGCATTGCCGCTGGAACCGGCCGGAGAGCGGGTCAGTTACGCGCCACTGTTCAATCACGCCCTGCTTGGAGAGGCCGTGCGTCGCCTTGATCGTCGCGGCCGCAGCTACCGCGACATCATGAGGGAAGACCTGTTCGAACCGACCGGAATGCTCGATACGAGTATGGGCGTCCGACGCGACTTGAAGGACCGCCATCTATTCCCCGAATTTCGAGGCAATTACCCGATCAAACATCTCGGCCACAGTGATCTTGGCCCGAACGGGGCGTTCGCCGAAGAGCATGCGGAAATGCCTTGGGTAGGGTGTGTATCCACATCCAAAGACATGATGCGTTTCACCGAAATGTTGCGTCAGGGCGGCGTTATCGAAGGTCGCCGCGTCGTTTCGCAAGCCCTGGTGCGGGCGGCCGGCACCATCTGGACGGGAGACAAGCCTAACGAGTTCTACGCCAGCGGAATCCGTGCCGCCGGCGGCATCGCGCCACCGGGCAACATTGGACTTGGCTTTTCGGTGCGCGGTCCGCAGATGGGCGTTTCCATGTTCGGCTCCCTCGCCTCACCCGGCACTTTTGGGGCTCACGGCGCGGGGACCACTCTTTTTTGGGTGGATCCCGAACGAGACATCAGCTTCGTGGGTCTCATGACCGGATTGATGAAGACCGTGGATAATCTTTGGCGCTGGCAGAAGTTGTCGGACATTGTGCTGACTGCGGCCATCTAGCGTTATGACGGACAGCGCCTTCGACTACATCATCGTGGGAGCAGGCACAGCCGGGTGTGTCCTCGCCGGGCGACTGGCGGAAGACCCGAATGTCCGTGTGTGTGTGCTCGAGGCGGGCGGCGATGAGCGCACGCCCGCGGTTTCGGTGCCGGCGCTGGTCGCCGCGGCCATCGGTACCAAGCGGTTGAACTGGGGTTTTGAGACGGTGCCGCAACCGGCCCTGAACGGGCGTCGCATACCGCAGCCGCGCGGCCGCGTGGTGGGCGGATCCGGCTCAATCAACGGCATGGCGTATTCGCGTGGCCATCCGCGGGATTACGACGACTGGGCGGCCGCAGGCGCGACCGGCTGGGATTTTGCCCATGTGCTGCCCTATTTCACGCGGTCTGAAAACAACGAGGACTTCCCGGCCTCGGTATTCCATGGCCGTGGCGGGCCGATGAACGTCCGACGGCCCCGCCCTGAGAACCGACTGAATCACGCCTTCATCGGGGCAGTGCGCTCTCTGGGATTTCCTGCCGCCGACGACCTGACGGGACCGTCGCCGGAGGGAGTGGGCCTGCGTCAGGGCGTCATCCGCGGTGGACGACGGGAATCCACGGCGCGGGCCTATCTGCGTCCCGCCTTGACGCGGGGCAATGTTGACCTGCGGACCCATGCCCGGGTACTGCGTTTGCTCATCGAGGGCGGACGCGTGGTCGGCGTCGTCGTGTCGCGTGATGGGGTTGTCTCGGACCTGCGGGCACACCGGGAAGTCCTGCTGTGCGCCGGTGCCGTGCAGTCGCCGCAGGTCCTGCTGCTGTCCGGCATCGGGCCTGCAGCGGAACTTGCAGCCCTCGGCATCACGCCCGTACTCGATCGGCCGTCCGTAGGCGCCAACCTGCACGACCATCTGGCCTGTCCGATCCTGATGCAGACCGACGATCCCACCTCTTACGGCCTCTCGCTGCGGGCATTGCCGCGCGGTGCAATGCACCTGCTGCAGTACCTCGTGTCGCGATCAGGTCCGTTGGCTGGCAACGTGTTTGAGTCGGTGGCATTCCTGCGGACGGCGCCTGACCTCGAGCGGCCCGACGTCCAGTTCGTCTTTCAGCCGGCCGCGAGGCCACGGCCAGGGTTCCCGCTGCCCATAGGGCACGGCTTTGCGATCAGTCCGGTGCATCTGTACCCGCACAGTCGCGGCCGCCTGACTCTGGCAGGGCCTGACGCCTTTGCCGCGCCGCTGATCGATCCGGGCCTGCTCAGTGACGAGCGCGACATCGAACCCATGATGCGCGCTTTAAGGCTCACCCGGCGATTCTTTGCGGCAGAGTCTTTCCGCCCCTACCGCGCGACAGAGGTCGCCCCCGGACCCAAGGCGGCGGATGATGCGGGCCTGCTCGAGCATCTGAAAAACTTCGCCTACACGGTCCACCATCAGGTGGGCACTTGCCGCATGGGCAGCGATTCTGCGGCCGTCGTCGATCCCGATCTTCGGGTTCGCGGCATGGAAGGCTTGCGCGTCATTGATGCCTCGGTGATGCCAAGCATCGTCGGTGGCAATACCAATGCCGTCGTTGTCATGATTGCAGAACGCGCCGCCGACCTGATCCGCGGGCGCGCACTGCTCGATCCAGTTGCACTTTCCTAGTGGACGGAGATCTTGCATAGCGGAGGCTGACATGGCGATTGAGCACCTGAGGACCTGGACCGTGGGTGATGTGAGAATCACCCGCATCGTTGAGGTTTGGAACTGGGAAGACCACATCAACATGGCGCTCGCCGGTGCCGAACCGGACATCGTGCAGGCACATCCCTGGCTGCTTCCGCATTACGCGACGCCCGAGGGCCGGATGTTCATCAACTTTCAGGCTTTCGTCGTGCAGACCCCCGAGCGGACGATCATGGTCGATACCTGTATCGGTGCCGACCGGGAGCGCGAATTTCCGATCTTCAGTCACCTTCAGACAACCTTCCTCGAGGACTTGCTCTCGCTTGGCGTGCGGCCGGAGGATGTGGACACGGTGCTCTGCACGCACCTGCATTTTGATCATGTGGGTTGGAATACCCGGCTGGTGGATGGCAAATGGGTCCCCACCTTCCCTAATGCGCGTTACCTCATGGGTCGCGCGGAATTCGCGCATTGGCAACACCTGCGCGAGACCGGGGGTTACCATGGCATACACCACCTCGAGGACGCTGTGGATCCGGTGGTGGCCGCGGGTCTCGTGGATTTCATCGACCATCACCACGAGGTCTGCCCGGAAATTCTTCTTCTGCCCACTCCGGGCCATACGCCGGACCATGTCAGCGTGATGATCAGTTCCTGCGGCCAGCAGGCGGTCATCACCGGCGACATGATGCACCACCCTATCCAGATTTCCCTGCCCGATCATCCGGCCACATTCGACATGGACAAGGAACGGGGAGTCGCAACGCGTGTCGCGTTTGTCGAGCGCTTCTCCGGTAGCCCGGTCTTGATCATCGGGACACACTTTCCGGAGCCCGGAGCAGGCTACATCGTTTCGGACGGCGCCCACTGCCGGCTGCGGCATCCGCACTGAGGAGCGACCCATGCCCGAGGCCATTCCGCTCTACCCGGTGGATCTATTCAGTCATGACTCTGTCCGCAATGCCCGCGCGGTAGATGATGCAGCGCGGGAATTCTCGCCGGTGCTGCGCATCGCCGACGGGACCGTAATGATTACCCGCCATGCTGACGTCACGGCCGGACTGCAGGACTGGCAGACTTTTTCTTCCCGCTCGCGTCCGTGGCACGACCCGAATTCGGTCCGTCCGGAAATCCTGCTGACCGATGATCCACCGCGTCACACCCACGTACGGCAGGCCATGACCCGGGCATTGTCGCCGGCGGTACTGGGCAGGTTGAGGCAGGGCTTCGAAGCGGACGCCGCACGGCTACTGGATGACCTGCTGGGTCGCGGAAATGCCGCCATTGATGCCGTAGCGGATTTCACACGTCCGTTCGTATACAAGGTATTACCGGACGCGATCGGGCTGCGGGTCGAAGGCCGTGAGCACATGCATGCGTTCAGCCATATGGTGTGGGCGACCATGGGACCCGAGAACGACCTGTTTCGCGAGGCGATGGTGGATGTAGGTCCGGTACTGGAATGGATCGAGCACTGTTGCGATCGTGAATTGCTAGGGCCCGACGGAATCGGTGCGGCGCTGTATGGACTCGCCGATGACGGTACCGTCACGCTTGCCGAGGCGAAGCTGCTGCTTCAGGTGGTCCTTGCGGCCGGCGCGGATACGACGATGCTGACGATGGCCAATGCGGTACGCGCCTTTGCGCTTTTCCCGGACCAGTACGCCAAATTACGCCACAGCCCGTCACTGATACGGGCGGCATTCGACGAGAGCCTGCGCTGGGATTCGCCGTCACGACTGGCCGGTCGGATCACGACCCGCGCGGTCGAGGTGGGCGGCTATCTAATCCCGGCCGGCCAACGGGTCGGACTGCTGTTCGCCGCTGCCAATCGGGATCCACGCGCGTGGACTGAACCGGACCGCTACGACATAGAGCGGGACCTGCGCGGCCAGGTGGGTTGGGGCTATGGCGTACATGCCTGCGTCGGGCGGGTGCTCGCCCAAATGGAAGCCTACGCCTTGCTCGGCGAACTGGTGCGGCGCGTTGAGCGCATCGAGGCCGCAGGCGAACCTGAGCCGTGGATGACCACCATCGGCCACGGCCCGTTATCGCTGCCGGTACGTCTGCATGCCGCTTGAAAAACGAATACCCGGATTGATGGCCTGTGCGGACTCATCCGAACAGACGGATGATGTAGTAACTGTCGAGGTATTCGCGGATTTCCGCGATTTTCCCGTCCCGCAAGACAAACGCCCAGGCATATCGGTTGTCATAGACTCGACCGTCGGCAAGAAATCCTGTGCCGTGCGTCTCCGTCAGCACCAGCGGGCCGTTGACCGCCATCGACAGGATTTCATTGCTGGGACTGCCTTCGCGAAAGAGGCCGCGGATCGGTCTGAGAAATTCGTCGACGACGACGTCACGGCCTCGATACTCTCCGGCGCCCGGCATGTCTTTGGCCTGTGGCAGCCAAGCTGCGTCCTCGGTCATCAGTTGACGGACGGCTTCGAGGTCTTCGGCATTCAGCCGGTCGAAAAAATTGCGGACAACGCGCTCTTCGGCCGACATCGGGCTGGACATGGACTTCCCCTCTTAAATCACGGGCAACCACTATGAGCGCAGGTTCTGAACGGATCAAGCAGGATGCCGGCAATTCTTACGACGTCATCGCCATCGGTAGCGGCCATAACGGGCTCGTTGCGGCGGCCTATCTGGCGAGGACGGGTCGGCGCGTTTTGGTACTGGAGCGTAATGCGTGGCTGGGCGGTGGCGTGGTGACGCGGGAACTGACCCGTCCAGGTTTCCAGCACGACCAGCATTCCATGGCGCATATCTTCATCCAGGCGAACCCTCTGTTGGCGAATGACGAGCTGGGGCTCATCCGCGACTTTGGTCTTCGTTATCAGTTCCCCGATTCGCCCATGATGTCGGTCTTCGAGGATGGGGCAACGCTGACGCTCTATCGCGATCGCGAGAGGTCGGTTGCCGAGATCGGTCGATGGTCCGCCCATGACGCGGCAGCCTACCGTCGCCTGGCCGAACAGGCAGCGCAGTGGTTGCCGATGCTGGTGGCAACGCTCTACTCACCCCCGGCGCCGGCCGGCGCCAGTTTTGCAATGATGGATCAGAGCCCGGAAGGCCGAGCCGTTTGGCGCATCATGCAGATGAGTTGTCACGATGTGCTCTGCTCGTATTTCGAGAACGACCGTGTCAGGGCCCACTTTGCCCGGGTTGCGGGTGAAAACCTGGTTTCCCCGGACGAAAAATCAACCGGCATCGGCCTCTTTGTTTTTATCGGGTTTCTCGAGGCGTATGGTTTTGGTGTCCCCATCGGAGGTAGCGGCAGCCTGACACGCGCGCTGGTGGCCAGCATTGAGCAGGACGGTGGACGCGTCGAGACCGATTGCGCGGTCGCGGAAGTCTTGGTGAGTCAGGGACGGGCGGTGGGTGTACGCACGGCGGACGAACGCCGGTTTACCGCCCGCGACGCGGTCATCGGCGCCATTCACCCGCATCACCTCGGACAAATGGTGCCCCAGTTGGATAGCGATGTTCGCAAGGCTGCCGAGGATACGCATGTCTCGTCTGCAGCCTGCATAACGGTGCATGCAGCGCTGTCGGCACCTCTGCGATTTCGCACAAAGGACTCTGTCCGTTCGGTGATGGTCGAGCTGTTGCCTGACACCTACCGGCAGTTGCGCGAAAGCTTTGACGACCTGCGCTACGGCGATTTCATGCGCAGGCACTTGCTGGGTCTGGGCTCGCTGTCCATGTTTGATCCATCCCGGGTACCGTCTGGCGCAGCCATTGCCCACATCTGGGATTATGTGCCGTATGACCGTCCCGATGGTCTGTCGTGGGATGATGCGAAGCGCGACTACGCCAACCGGATGCTGCGACATCTCGGCACCTTCGTCGAGAATCTCGACGACGTACTGCTCGACTTCCACTGCGACAGCCCCGTGGACATGGAGCGCACCTCGCCCAGTTTCCTGCGCGGAGACCTTCACGGAATCGCTCCGACGAGTTATCAGAGCGGCGCGCATCGTCCAACTCCCGAACTGGGAGGCTATCGAGTGCCTGGCGTGGAGCGTCTGTATCTCGTGGGCCCCTTCCAGCACCCGGGTGGTGGCGTGTTCGGTGCCGGTCGCGCGACCGCCCAGGTGGCTTGCGATGATCTGGGCGTCGAATTCGATCGCATCGGATCACGACGTTGAAGCTTCGTTCGACGGACAATCGTGAGTTGCTTGAGATTACCCGGCTGGAGCCCGACGGTTCCCGCCTTGTTCTTCGTGGCAAAGTCTTTGGGACCATGCCACTTGCCGCGGTACTCACGCCAGACGCGGCCCGGGAGGGATTGCGCCTGCTCGGCTGGCGCGGGGTCCTGTTTCTCATCACTTTGCCGTTGCGAGGCTTCTGGAGGCGGACACCATGAATACCGGCAGAACGCTTGAAGGGCTGACCATGATCGTGACCGGAGCCGCCGGAGCGATCGGCAGCGCCACGGCACGTTTGCTCGGGCAGCGAGGGGCGCAGCTCGTGCTGGTCGACATACAAGGTGACCGTTTATCGGCACTGGCTTCCGAACTGCAGCGTCAGGGTATCGGCGCACTGCCCATCCTCGCGGACGTGAGCAAGAGCGCCGATGTCGCGAGGTATGTGGAGGCGGCCGTGGGGTCATTCGGGCGCATTGACGGCTTCTTCAACAACGCCGGGACCGAGGGCGAGCTGAAGCCTACCCAGGATTATGATGAGACCGAGTTTGACCGCGTCATCAGCATCAATCTCAAGGGCGTTTTCCTGGGATTGCGGCATGTGTTGCCAGTGATGATCCGGCAGGGCAAAGGATCGATCGTGAACACAGGATCCATCGCCAGCGAACGTGGCCTCGCCGGCGCCTGCGCCTACAACGCCTCGAAGCACGCGGTCATCGGTCTCACCCGAACGGCGGCCAGCGAAAGCGGTCCTCTGGGCATCCGGGTCAATGCCGTAATGCCCGGCGTCATCGATACACCCCTGCTTGAAGCCATGCTG
Organism: uncultured bacterium; assembly: GCA_963978075.1. Classification (GTDB taxonomy): domain Bacteria; phylum Pseudomonadota; class Gammaproteobacteria; order Steroidobacterales; family Steroidobacteraceae; genus CAIKZZ01. The sequence continues at coordinate 10,475 of CAXBRZ010000035.1, forward strand.
GAGATGATGTTCAACGGTGACGTGGCGCTGGGCAAGCGCACCCTAGGCCGTGTCGCGACGCAGGATCGCATCGGCCATCCCGCGGAGGTGGCCGAGGTCGTTGCGTTCCTGTTGTCCGACGCCGCCGGCTTCGTGAATGGAGCCGCCTGGTCTGTGGACGGCGGAGCTCTTGCCACCATCCGTCACTGAGCGCCAATGCTGGCTGTCTAGCGCGCCGCTCCGACACGCGACGGTGCGGTTTCAACCAACGCCAGACCCAGTGTTCCCGCCGTCAGACACAAGCCGAGCATGATCCAAAGCGGCGCCGCCAGACCGGCCTGATCCGCGACCCGACCGGCCAACCAAGGCGCGAGCACGCCGCCCAACACTTCTCCCAGACCCATGATCAACGCCATCGCCGTGGTCATATGCGCAGGGCTGACGCTCTCGCTCGGGATGGTGCTCATGAACAGTGGGAACAGTCCGACGAGCGCCCAGCCCAGGAAGAACACGATTGCCAGCGTCCAGGTCGAGCCGTGGTAGTACAGGGTGGCGAGCGGCAGCACGGCTCCGAAATAGGCGAAGAAGATCATCACCGGGCGTCGGCCGATGCGGTCTGACAGACCGGAAATAGCGAAGCTTCCGACGGTGGCGGATATGCCCAGCGTGCCCATCAGCCAACTCATCGAGTCAACAGGGAGTCCGCGTACCTGTGTCAAATACAAGGGCACGAACGCCCAGCAGGTGACGAGGTAGGCCACCAGCACGACGGAAATCACGCCACAGAGCCAAAGATTACGGTGTGCGAGGACCGCACGCAGCCGGTCCGCGAGCGGCTCGGGAGCCGCTTTCTCCGACTTCGGTGCATAGTGCTCGGGCTCGTCAATGAACTTCCACAAGAGAAGGGCGGAAATGAGACCGGGTAGGCCTGCGAGAAAAAAGGCATGGCGCCAACCGTAGGTTTGCGCAAAACCCACCAGAATCACGGGCGCGACAAAGGCACCCAGAAGGTTGGAGCCGAAGTTCTGCATGACGCCTTGGGCAAGGCCGCGACGGTGCGCAGGCACGATGGAGGCGACGATCGACTGCGAGATGGGCGCCACACCACCCTCGGCGACACCCATCAGCAAGCGTGTTCCAAGCAACAGCACAAATGATGAAGCGATGCCGGAGAGGAAGGAGCAGACTGAAAATGCAAAGGTTGCGCCAATCAGGTAGGCCTTGCGACTGCCGCCGCGGTCTGCGGCAGCGCCCACAACCAAGGCCGCAAGAGCCCATGTGAAGGACAAGGATGCGGCGGTCAGTCCCACCTGCTCGTTGCTCAGGTTGAGATCAGGCTTGATGAAAGGAAACAGAAAATTGATCGCATTGCGATCAAAAAACAGGATTCCGAAATTGAGACTTAGCAAACCAACCAAAAATGCCTGATATCCAGGGCTTAGGTTGCGCGAACCACCCTCTGTCATCTTCCGTCCCCCTCGCCTCTCATCTTTTCAACACGAACAGCGGCTTTCGAGAGCTCGCAATCCTATTCAGCCGCCACCGCTGCGGCGGTAATCTCTAGGCGTCATCCCGTAGCGGGAACGGAACACCCGGCCGAAATGGGTCGGGCTATTGAAGCCGTGATCAAGCGCGATCGCGGTCACGCTCGCCCCACCCTGCGACGGCGAGACGAGTGCTGCGGCACTTTCTTCCAGACGCCGCTGAAGTATATACCGCGATACTGTGACCTTCTGATCTTTGAACAGATGGTGCAGATAACGCGCGGTAATGCGACAGGCCGTGGCAATACGGGACGGCGTCAGTTCCGTGTCGTTCAGGTTCGCTTCTATGTAATTGAGTATCCGCAACCGCTGCGCCGCGGTCACCGAGAATTGGTCCGGTCGCAGCCGGGCAACATCTGCGTAGGCTGCCGCCAAGAGTTGCAGCACCGACGCCGCGAGGCGCTCTGCGACACTGTCCGGCTCGGTCACTCCGTCTAGTTCCTGCCAGACGCCTGCCAGCAGCGAGAACAACAAGTGCGGAGCCCCGCGATCACTGCGCAATCCGATCGCCACCACGCGTTCCGGGCAGGGGATGTGCTTTCGCAGCAGATTGTCTGGAATCTCGATGCTGATGATATGAGCGCCACCGTGGACCGTGATGTCCGCAGGCCGAGCGCCGTCACACAGGGTAAAGTCTCCGGGCGCCAGCCGCGCCGTCCGACCGTACTGAACGTACTGGCTCGCACCTTCGAGTTGGAGCCGCAAGACAAACGTGGGCCGGCCGCAGATAGGAGCGGATTCCACCAGACGCTGGGAGTAGGGATTGACCAGGCGGAATTCCCTCAGCGTGAGCGCCCCGAGGGTACGGACTTCCGTGACGCCCGACCCGCTGGTGACGCTCTGCGCGCTTTGTAGGGATTCGGGGGTAGCGGGCCGGCCAGGTGACCTCCACGCCGTATCCCGCGCGGGCGTGCCACGCGCGAACATCATCCGCGGCGATACATCGGCCATGCAGGATCCCCCTCCGAGAACGAGCAACTTCGGAAAACCCTTATAAGGCGACGACCCGGACGGGCTTAAATCCTTTTTTCGAATGACTTGTATTTCAAAATCAAGAGTGATGGGGGCGGGCCCGCAAGCCGTCCCATGCTACATTCTTGTATTAACCCCCTGAGAATGACCGGATGACCCCCGATCCGCGCCAGTGGCTGGCGGATGGAAAGATGACCGCCGCTCAGTGGCGGGCTATCGCAGTCTCCATCTTTCTTATCGCCATAGACGGATATGACGTGCTGTCGATCAGTTTTGCCGCTCCCGGCATTGCCAAGGACTGGCAAATCGGGCGGGCAGCGCTTGGGGTCGTCATGTCCATGGAATTGCTCGGCATGGCGATCGGCTCCATTGTCATCGGCGCGCTGGCAGATCGTTATGGGCGTCGACCGGTCGTCCTCGGATGCCTGCTGCTGATTACGCTTGGCATGCTGATGGCAGGTTTTGCGCAACAGATTGCTGTGCTTGCGGCCTGGCGGCTTATGACCGGCCTAGGCATCGGCGGCGTGGTCGCGGCTGCCAATGCCCTCGCGACGGAGTTTTCAAATCGCCGACACCGCGACCTGTGTGTGGCGATGATGGCCGTCGGCTATCCGGTGGGCGCCGTCATTGGGGGCTCCATCGCGGTGCGTTTGCTAATCGACCACCCGTGGACGTCCGTCTTCTGGCTGGGCGCCGGCCTGACGGTTACGGCCGTACCACTGGTCCTCTTGTTTGTTCCCGAGAGCGTGTCTTGGCTTGTCAGCCGCAATGACGCCCGGTTGCTGCCGTCCCTGAACCAGAGCTTGCGTGCCATGGGCTACCCGGGCGTCGAAGGTTTGCCCCCGGGACCAACGTCCCCCACGGCGACGGGGCTCCGGCCACTGTTCATCCCGCCATTGCTGCGCCCCACGATACTGCTGTCGCTGGCCTACCTGTTCCACAGCCTAACCTTCTACTTCTTTCTCAAATGGCTGCCAAAACTGCTCGTGGATATGAGGAGTCGGCTGGTGGCGTGAAACCGCCCTTTCTCTCGTTTCGGCAGAGTTTCCATTGAAATGCTACGCGCTATCTTTATCACAATCTGCGCCAGATGGCGAAAGAGCGCGATTCGCTGATTCACGGTGTCGAG
>CAXBRZ010000036.1:0-14089 GCA_963978075.1 uncultured bacterium
GTCCGCGGACGCGCTCGACGCGATGTCGCACTCGTCCGGGTTCATGTTGCCGTTGCAGTCGGCGCTCGTGCCGCGGCAGATGTCCTGCGTGTCGTCCACGAGGTTGTGGTTGCAGTCCGGCCATGCGTTGGCGTAGGAGAAGCTGACCTTCGCCCACGACTGGCCGCTGCACGCCGTCGGATCGACCGTGCTGCTGCCGGTGACCCTTGCGGTGCTTGCACTGACCAATCTGAACCCCTGGGTCTCTACGGTGCTAATGGGCGTCAGCTGGTCGCTAGTGCCAGCCATCATCTGGCCATCGACAACGCTCATAGTGAAACCTGCCCGCATTGGAACAGCTCTGGGCGTCATCACGTCGATACAGGCGCTAGGCATTTCCGCCTCAAACCACATCGCTGGCCTGTTAGCCAGCCATGCGCAGGCTGGATCCGCACACCCGGAGGGCTATAACGCTATGCTGCTGTTCTTCGGGCTCGTCAGCCTGCTCGCGCTCACGTCGGTGGTCCTCTTGTGGCGGCGCGAGAGCAGCCCGAAGGGACACGGCCTTGAACTCGCGGGCACCGCGGGCGTGGGCCGGCACTGATCTACCGTCACTGACCTATGGGAGTCGTTGCTGCGGTCGTCCCCGACCACAGCAACGATCTGACCGGTCAAGGGTTCACTCGAACCCAGGAGAAGGGCCCGAACGACGTGTCACTCGCGACCGGCTTCTTCTCCGTGTCAATCTTAACGCGCAGGTACTCGAGCGGCGTGGTGCTGCCGTGCACCACCACGCGATGGAAATTCGGCACGTTGTACGACGGGTGGTTTGCCCAGTCGTCCGACGCGCAGGCCGTAGTCGTGCCTGCCGTCGCACCCTCCGTCACGCAGGCAGCAGCCGCCACCAACGGGTTGTCCGAACGGTACACGTGCGAGTCACCGTTGAACATCAGCACCGGCTTCTTGAAGGCCTGCGTATTGCCCGCGATCGAGGCAATGATCGGCTCGTAGCCGGTGAGGTGGGCGGCGGTATTGCCGTCGAGATCCCACATGTCGGCCTGCGCTACGATCATGACCGCCTTCGCGCGTTCGGACTTCGCCACCTTGAACGCCTTGTCCAACCAACGAATCGTCGCGGCGGTGCGGGCCGGCGCTTCCGCAGCCTGTTCCGCCGTCATCGTCGGTGCGCCGTACCAGATGTCCTGATCGTTGTTGGAGCCTCCCGGCACGTTCAGCGTGACCACGAGGACGTCGTTCAGCATGAAGTACACGTTTTCAACGAACGCCGCGTCTTCCGGGTGTGCACGGTCGTAGGAACGGCGCTGCGAGACGACCTTTTTGTCGGCGCCGAGCGTGTGGCCTGGGTTCGAGAAGAACAGCGACCGCACGAGATCTAGGTTCGCGATGGGATTGCCCAACGCGTAGTCCACCGGGTTGTTCAGCGCATCGAGCACGTAGTCGATTTGACCTGTCACCGCGTTGTAGGCACCGCCACCTTCCTTCTTCTTGTGGCAGTCGGTCCACTCGTTGTCACCGGGGGTGTAGACAAGCGGCTTGGTGTACGCGGTCCAGAGGTTGTAGACCGTCGTGTCGTAGTCGACCGTGCAGTACGTCTTGCCTGAATGGATGTCACCCACATGGACGACCAGGGAGACCGCGGCGTCGGCATTCACGGCCTGCACGAACGCCGGTGTTGCGGCCACCTGAGCCGTGTCAGTCGGCTTCGTGCCGTACGGCGCGTCGCCGTAAACCGCCAGGGATACGGGTTTGGCAATGGCGCCCGCGGCGCAGGCCAAAGCGGCAATCGTCGCCACCAGCAATCTGGAATTGAACAACATGGCGTCCTCTGGGATCGGAGTTGGGGTGGAGGTTCATCGACCCTCCCACTCTCAGGTGACGCCATGACATTCCGATGAAGACGCCATGACGCCTTCGTGATCTCACGCCGAGGCTGCCCTCAACGACCGATCTCTAGGAGCACAAGCCCGTGCGCGGGGACCTCAATCTCGAACCGACCCTGCCGAAGGTGCGATTGCTCCGCCGGCACCAGTTGCCCTGCGGCACGTAACTCGTCGATCTGCTTGCGCGAGGGAAAGGGCGGCCGCCCCATCGCATCGAACGCACCGACGGCATTGCCATGTTCGGCATCCACGCGGGAGACTTACACCGCGGCCTCTGCCGCCGCGCCCTCGATCCGCACGCTGAAGTGCTTTGGCGCTGCCGCCGCTATCGGCCCGTGGTACGTCGGACCAATCCCGACCGGTCGCGCATAGTTCCACAGGGCGAGCACCAGACGTCCGTCTTCGGTGCGCGTGGCAACCGCCGACGTGCTGTCCACCGCCAGCCGCTCGCTGCCAAGGCGATGCAGCAGCGCAAAAGCATTGAACGCAGGCTTGTGGATGTTGCGCTCGGCGATCAGTCCGAAGCCGCCATAGAAGGGTGTCTTGACGATGCCCTGCTCCTCGAAGACATCGGAAAACGTCCAGTAACTCATGTCATCCACGTAGCCGTCACACTCGCGGATCATGTTGGCGATCCAGGGCCCCATGTAAACCGAATCGGTCACATCCGGCTCGTTGGCGTAGCTGGCGTTGAACTCGCTCATGACGAAGGGTATCTGCGGCAAAGGTGACGCGAGAATCTCGTCGTGCACCTTCTTGGTCGCCCGGCACACCATGTCCTCGCGCGGGACGATTTCGGTGGTACCGAATACGTTGTCCGCCGTGTCGTTGGCGTACACGTGGGTCGATACAAAATCCACCGGCACCCGCTTCTTCACCATGTCGCTGATGAACTGGCCGACCCAGGCGGCCTGCGCCGTCGAGGGACCCCCGACGCGCAACTTCGGGTCGACGGCCTTCAGGGCGTTCGCCGTGTGCTCATACAACTCGTAATAAGTCTGCTTGTGCGGCATGCCGCCCCAGAAGCCGATATTGGGCTCGTTCCAGACTTCGAAATACCACGTTGAAACTTCCGCGATCCCGTAACGATCAATCAGATGCTCCGCGAAGCGCCGCATCATCTCGTCCCACAGCGCATAGGATTTCGGCGGCGCGTGATTGGGACCGTACCAGAACCCGAACTTGAGGTTCGGATCCGACGACATTTTCACCGGCATGAAGGACAACTCGACGAAGGGACGGACGCCGATCTCGAGCAGGCCGTCATAGATCTGGTCGATGTAGGAGAAATTCCAGACGTCGTTGCCCTTCTTGTCCTTGGAATAGATCCCGACCTCATCGGAAAAGATGTGGTGAAAACGCACGTAGCGCACACCGGTTGCCGCCTTGGTGGCACGCAGGTCGGTGCGGTAGTCATCCCGCAGCGCGAGCACGGCCCGTCCTGATCCGAACATGCGTTCCCAGAAGTGCGGCAAGGGTGTCGAGGGTCCGTCCGCGCGGACGACAATCTCCTCTGCGACCACTGCAGTGCACAGCAGTCACAGCGCGCATCCGGCCACCAGCCACCGGCCTGCCTGTCCTCGCAATTCCCGCATGAATCCCCCTACGCCACCCCCCGGCGGCACTCTCAACGGCGTGCCCGCAAAATCTCGTCTAGGCGGGCCGGGACTCCTTCCTCGCGCAGCAGATGCGGATAGCGCAATCCTCCGTGGTAGTCGATGGACACGACCCGGTAGCGGTCTCCCTGCCGCACGATCCACTCCATTGGCCGACTCGACGACACGGAATTGCGGATCGCCTCGAGAAAACGCTCTTCCTCGAAAGCGATACCGTCACAGGCGAGGATCTGCATGCCTTCGGACACTCCGGCGGCAAAGGCGGGACCCTCCCAGCTCACATCGCTGATGCTGCCGTCCTCGGTATCGACCACGATGCCGACGGACGAGGACAGCGTGAGCCGGTGACGCTGTTTGTCGCTGGCATGCAGGTACGCGTTGTCCTTGTCGTCATAGGCCAGCCGGTAGCCACCGCGCGCAAGCCCCTCCAGCGGCGCCTTCGGCGCCACGGCACTGACTCGCGTGTTAAGAAATGTCGCCCAGTCGTGCGGCCAGACGTCATTCAGGGCACGGACCACATCATCAAACGTATAGGTCAGCGGTGCGACACGCCCGTTCTCGACGCCAAAGAACGCGCGGGCGAAGTCGTCCAGCGAGCGACGGCCACCGGAGGCCTCGCGGATCAGGGTGTCCGCATCCAGCCAGATCAGTTGGCCTTCCGAGTAGTACTCCTCGAAGCGCTGCCAACTGGGCCAGGACTCCGGCCTGCGGCCGTTCATGACCTCGTCCTGGGTCGTGTCGGCGAGCGGTCGCCAGCGCCGTCCCGCCTGCTCGGCGTAATACGCTGCGACCGTCGCCAATTCATCGCGCATCTCTTCCGGCGTCTACAGCCCCGACCGTACCGCGAGAACCTGCCCCCAGTACTGCGTCTGCCCCTCGTAGACCCACAACAGGCTGTTCTGCATCGGCACGTCGTAGCTCGGCGTCCACAGATCCGCGGGACGGCGGAACTTGCCGTTCCAAGAATGGGTGTATTCGTGCGCCAGCAGGTCCCGCCCGTCCAGGGTCGACTCCCGGTCGGTGAAGTAATCCGGATCCGCCCCGTTTTCACTGGACTGGTGATGCTCGGTGCCGATCTGCTGGATCTGGTCGGACAGCGACAGCAGAAAGTCATAGTGCGCGTAGTGATGCGACCCGAACAGGCGCACAGCCTGCTGCACGAGCGCCTGATGCACTTTCACCTCGGATTCCGGCACCTTGAGCGCCGACGGCCGGTCGGCGAAGACGTTCAGCCGCACCGGCACCGAGGCGCCCGGATCGAGGTCCAGATGCAACGCATAGCGGCCGGCGTAAAGCGGACTGTCAAAGTAGGTCTCGAGATCCGTCGGCTTGAACGTCACAACCGGGCCATCCCGATGAACCGTCTCAAGCGCCGTGCCGTAGTCCCACCCTGCAGGCAAGGTCATCGACGGCTCCACCGGAATCCGTCGGGCGTAATAGCCGGCTGGATAGAGGCCCACCGAGATCCACTCGAGGAACATGAGGTCGCGGCTCATCTCGGCCTGCGCCACCTTTGCGCTCGTCGGCGAGAGATAGTCGTAGCGGATGTCGATGGCCGCTGTTCCTGGCGGCACCGCGACGTGGAATGCGTTCGTGTCCAGCGGATCCCGCTTCCAGCGCAAGGTTTCCTGACCCGAGCGGATCACAAGACCGGCGAGCCGGTCGATCGGGCCTCCCGGCGCGTGTTGCCCGGGAATCCACTTCGGGTAGTACAGAACGAGATCCTCCGGGGGCGCGGTGAGCGTCTCGCTGACATGCACAATGCGACGGTCCACGTCCGATGCATCGACGGCAATGCGTAGCACACCCGGGTAAGGTATGTCCCGCGACGCGGGTACGGCCGCGACAGCCGCTCCGGCGAGACAGGCCCACAGCCCGATGACCGCGACAGATGCAACGATACGCCGTGAACTACGCATCAACGGCTCCCCGAGGTACGGCGAATGAAGTCCGCCACCGAGTCATGCAGTTCCTTCAGCGACGACTCCTTGGCGTACACCATGTGTCCGGAATCATAGAAGCGATACTCGATATTGGACTGAAGGTCAGCCGGGATCGGCAGATGCTTCATCTCGTAGACCCCCTGGAAAAAAGGCGTGGCCAGATCGTAGTAGCCGGCGTGCAACTGCACCTTGAGCGTCGGATTGATCTTCATGGCATTGGCAAGATCAGGCATCGTGTTGGCGCCTTGGCGCGAGTTGGCGGCGCCCGAGCTGCCCGGCTGCTGGTGCTGCCAGTTCCACGTGCGGTAGGTTCCGATGCTCGGCTTGAACACCTTGTCCTCGCCCCAGTGCAGTTCACGGCGCGCATAGTCGTTGTAGCCTGAGACATAGGCACTCGAGATCGACGCGGACTGCGGGTCATAACCGGCCCGCTGCGCCAACGCATCGAGCGTCGGACCTGCAAAACGCGTATCGAGTCGCCCGGTCGACTCGCCGTCGTCCAGTTTCAGTTGCTGGCGGAACTCCCCGCCATCGATCCGCAGGTCCGCGCGCAGCAGGTAGTCGACCGGCAAGCCGGTGTAGTTGTGCAGCTTCTGCGCGATCGCATTGCGCTCGGCAGTCGCAAGGTCCGCGCCCTGCGCGAGCGCCACCGCATAGTCCCCGAGAGCGAACCGTTCCACCTCGGCGAGAAACGACTCCAGCGCCGGTGGATTGCCCGGCACTTTCTTGTGGTACCAGGCAGTCGCCGCATAGGTGGGCAGCACTGTCTGGTACGGCAGGTCGATGCCGGGATTGCCGGTCGGACCGTCCGGGGAAAGGTCGAAATTCAGGATCTGCGAGAGCAGGATGACGCCATTGACGTCGACCGAGCGGTCGTTCTCCAGCTGATTGAGGAGGACCGCCGCCCGCGGGGTGCCGTAGGATTCGCCGAAAATGTATTTGGGTGAATTCCAGCGGCTGTACTTGGTCAGGAACTGGGTGATGAACTCGGCGAAGGCATGCGCATCGCCGTCAATGCCGTAGAACGCCTTCTCGCCGTCCTTGCCGACAATCCGGCTGAAGCCGGTTCCAGGCGCATCGATGAAAACAAGGTCGCTCACGTCCAGCAGGCTGCCCACGTTGTTGACGATCTCGTAGGGTGCCGCCTCCAGGTGGCGATCCGAGTTGGCAAGGATCCGCTTCGGCCCGAACGCCCCCATGTGCAGCCAAAAGGTCGAAGATCCAGGACCGCCGTTGAACAGGAAGGTCAGCGGCCGGTTGCCGCCGCCCTGGCGGAAGTAGGCGGCGTAGAACATCGACGCCTCGGCCTCGAGGCCCTCCTTGTCGCTCTTCTCGGCCTTCGGGTCCTTCGGTACGTCATCCCAACCTTTGGGGTGCACCACGAGCGTACCGGCCACGGACTGGTAGGAGATGGACTGCCCGTTGACGGTCACCGATCCCTGCCCGGTCCGCGATTCGACCTTGAAGGGAGAGAAGCGTCCGCTGTCGACCTTCGCCGCCTCGTTCTTTGGCTCCGCGGCGGACGAAGCATCAGGCGCAGGGGCCGCGAGGGCCACGGTCCACTGCAGCGCGAGCAGGATCGTCATGTAAGAGCGCATACCGGTTCCTCCGTTGGTGCCCCGTCGGGTCACACTGAAGGGGCGAGGATGGACGAGGCACGGGGTCGGCGGCAAGGGTTGCGGCATAATGTCAGCCTGAGTGTCCAACCGAGATCCGTATGCGCCTGTCCGATGCCCTGGAGATTCTGGCCGAAGTCCTCGCGCCGCAGGGCAGCAGCGATTTTCTGTCGCAGCTCACCTCCGGCACGTGGCACCGGCTGCCCGGCGGACCGAGCGACGCGCGCCTTGAACTACTGGGCGCCGACCCGCGCGAGACGCTCTGCGCCGCCTATCCGGTCGCCACGGACCTCACGTATCACTCGGCCAACGCGGTCGATCCGGCACCGGCATTGCGCGGCTTTCCCGATGCAGCGAGTTTCCGCGCGCAGATCGCCACCTTCCACGAGCGTCGCTACTCCGTCCGCTTCCCGGGCTTGCGTCCTTACTCGGACCCTCTTGAGCGGGTGTGTCGGGCCCTCGAGGCAGTGCTGCACCGACCGGTCACCGCGTCGGCCTTCTGGAGCCAAGGGGGCATGCGGGCGCCGGTGCACAGCGACGACCACGACCTGTTGGTGATCCAGTTGCGCGGCCGCAAGCGCTGGTACGTCGCGCAAGGCCCGTCTTCCCTCGACAACACGTGGGAACGCATCCCAGGACCCGCCCCGACCCTCGGGACGAATCCAGCCTCTTTCGACCTTCACAGCGGTGAGGCCGTCTACCTGCCGCGCGGCACCGTGCACGCGGTGGACGGCGAGGAGGAATCCATCCACGTCTCGATCGGATTCACGCCCCTGACCGTGCGCGACACCCTGATCGCCGCCATCGACCATCTCTCGGACCTTGATCGCGGCTGGCGCACGACAGCGAGCCCGTTCCTCGCCCAGCAATTGCAAAGCGGCCGCATCGAACCGCTCCCCGACCTGACGAGACGCGCGCTGGAGGCGTTGCGGGAGGCGCTGGCGTCCCCCGGCTTTCTGGCGGCCGCACTACAACGCCGCTCCGCGCGGGCGGTCGGCCTCCTCGGTCCTGTCAGCAGCCCGCCGGCCGAGATCCACCTCGACAGCACGTTGCGCCACAGCGCGCGCGCGTTCTGCCACCTGAGCGCCAACGACGACAAGATCGACGTTGCCTATCCGGGCGGTCACCTCTACATCCACCGGGGCGCGGAGTCCGGTGTGCTCTTCATGCTGAATACGGCAACGTTCAAGGTCCGCGACCTCCCCGGCAGCTTCGATGACGAGGTACGCCTCTCGCTGGCGCAGCGCTTCTGCGACGCAGGTCTGCTGGAACCGGTGACCGCCGAAGACTAGGGCCGTGCGAGCGCGGTGACCCCGCCCTTCATCACGAAGGCCACGTGCTGCAGTCGCGCGACATCCTTCAGGGGATCGCCTGCCACCGCGACAATGTCGGCCCATTTGCCGGGCTCCAGCGTTCCCACTTGATCCTGCACATGCAGCAGCTCACTCGCGGTCACGGTTGCCGAGCGCAGGGCCTGCTCCGGCGTCATGCCGTAGCGCACCATGAGCCCGAACTCGATCGCGGGATTGATGTGCCAGTCGAAGCCGCCGATGTCGGTGCCGAACGCGATCTTCACGCCCGCCTTCAGTGCGCGCCGGAAAGTGTCCTCGTGAATCTTCACCATCTCGAGCCAGACCGGTGACCCGGCGGCCGCGCGACCTTCGGCGACGTACTCGCCCACATACAGGGTGGGCACATAGGTGATGCCCTTGGCCACCATGGTGCGCATGTCGGCATCGGCGATGTAGTCACCGTGCTCGATGCTGTCGACACCCGCCTCGACCGAGTTATGGACCCCTTGCAGCGCCATCGCATGCGAGGCAACGAAGTGTCGCTGCCGGTGCGTCTCGTCGACGATCGCCTTCAACTCGTCGGGCGTGAAGGTCGGAATGTCGTTCAGGATCCCGTTCTCGACCCGATAGGAACGGTCGGAGTAGACCTTGATCCAGTCCACGCCATGCGAGAGCTGCTCACGGACCGCCCGGCGGCCGCCGTCCGCGCCGTCCACCTCCTGCACGCCCTTTGGCATCGAAAGGGCCGGCGCATAGCCCAGCAGCGGGTACGCACCGGTCACATCCATCGAGCGTCCGGCGACCTGCATCCTCGGTCCCGGGATCACGCCCGTCTGGATGGCCGTCTTCACATCCACATCGGCATAGCCGGCGCCTTCGGTCTCGATGTCCCGTATGGACGTGAAGCCCCACTGCAACATGCGCGCGGCGTTGACCGTCGCATAAATCGTGCGCAATTCCGGCGACTGCTTGAGCAATTGCGCATCGTAGTCCTCGGCGGTGATGTCCCCCTGCAACAGGACGTGGGTATGCGTGTCGATGAGTCCCGGCAGACAGGTGAGGTCACCGAGCTCCGTTACCGGTCCGGAAGGTTTGCCCTGCGAGGCTGCCTTGACCGAGACGATCCGCCCGCTCTCGACACGGATGTAGCTCTCGCCCTGGAGTCCGGCACGAACGCCATCCCATACCGACCCGCAATGCAGGGTACGGCCCTCGGTCGCCCCACTGCGCTCGGCAGCATCACTTGGGGCTCCGGCCAGCCCGAGAGAGGCGAGCGCCAGCGCGCCGACTACGTGCATCGCATTCCGGTTCATCATCCTGAGCTCCTGCTGCCGTGGGTGCCCCGAGCATACCTGAGGCGAGGCCAGTGTCACGCCCGGCGACAACCCGATGTCATCGCTATACTCGACAGCCACACCTATGGGGAACACCGTGAATCGCTGCATCCGCACACTGACACTGGGCTGGCTGGCCGGCATGGGATTGATGGCGCATCCGGCCATCGCGCGGGCCGATGACCTCGCGACGCTGGACAGGGACTTCTGGTCGTGGCGCGCGCGCGAGCAACCGTTCACCGAGGACGACATTCCGCGTCTCGAACGTCCGGCCGACCTTGACGTCGACTGGTCCGCTGGGGCGATTGCCGCCTATCGCACGGCGGTGAGCGGCTTTGAAGCACGTTGGAACGCCCTGGCGCCGTCCGCTGGCGCACCACGGTCGATCGAGGTCGATTACCGCCTCGTGGGCTCCGCCATCGCCCGCGCGCGGTTCGAACTGGACTTGCGACGCAGTTTCGAGCGGCACCCGGGCTTCTACATCGACCAGGCCCTCGGCAGCGTCTACGAGGTCCTCCTTCCTCCGGGACCTCTCGACGACACACGTCAGGCAGTGGTACTGCGCCGCTTGCAGCGCGTTCCTGCGATTCTTGCCGACGCGCGTCCCGTCCTGACGGACCTGCGCGCACCGTTCCTGTCACTCGCACTGGGCACGCTCGCGGACATCGACTCACGCCTTGAGCGTCTCGAACGCACCCTCGTGCCGCAATTTGACGCAACGCGGCGTACGGCGCTTGCCGATGCAGTCCGCGCGGCGAGCAGCGCCCTTGTCGACTACCGCACGTGGCTCGCAACCCGCACCACCGATGCCCGGCAAGACACGGCGATCGGCGCCGACGCCTACGCGTACTTCCTGCGCAACGTGGCGCTCCTGCCGATCGACAGCGAGGGGATGCTCGCGCTGGCGCGCGCCGAGTGGTCGCGGGCGGTCGCCTTCGAGAGCCTTGAGGAAAACCGGCAGCGCCATCTGCCTCAGGCGACGATATTCCCTGACGCACCGGCGCAGATCGCCGCCGAGAAAATCGACGAAATCGCCGTGCGGCGGTTCCTCGAAGAAGAGCGCTTGCTCAGCGTTCCGGCCGACCTTGCGCATTACACCAACCGGTTGCTGCCCGACTACCTGGAGCCCTTGTCCTTCCTCGGCGTCAGCGATGACCTGACAGGCCCCTCCCGCCTGCGCGAGGACGCAACCAGCTATATCCGGGTGCCGCGCAGCGACCTGCCCTACTTCTATCTGTCGACGGCGCGGGACCCACGGCCGATCATCGTCCACGAGGGCATCCCGGGGCATTACCTGCAACTGGCCATGGGGTGGCGTCATCCTGACCCTGTCCGGCGGCGCTATTACGACTCGTCGGCCAATGAGGGCATCGGCTTCTACGCGGAGGAGATGCTGCTGCAGGCAGGACTCTTCGACGACCGCCCACGCACCCGTTCCACCCTCTACAGCTTCATGCGGCTGCGCGCGCTGCGCGTCGAGGTGGACGTACGCCTGGCGCGCGGCGAGTTCACGCTCGAACAGGCGGCCGACTACCTGCAGAGGACCGTGCCGATGGATCGCGCGACGGCACTCGAGGAAGCCGCCTCCTTCGCCGCCGAGCCCGGCCAGGGCATCTCCTACCAGGTGGGCAAGACGCAGATTCTCGAACTTCTCGCCGACAGCCGCCGTCGCGAGGGTACGGGGTTCTCCCTGCGCGCCTTCCATGACCGCCTGTGGCGGGACGGGAATGTGCCGTTTGCCCTGCTGCGTTACGAATGGTGGGGCGATCCTGCCGACCTGCCCACAAGGCTGCCCCTGCCGGAGGTCACGCGATGAAGTGCCGCCTGCTCGCAACGTGGTTGTTCATCGTCACCACCGTCACGACTGCGCACGCGGGCCCTGCGCCCGACCTCTCGCTCGCACGGCTGTACAGCCTGCCGTGGGTCGTCGGTACGACGCCCGAGGCACCGGCATGGAGCCCCGACAGCACGCGTGTGGCGTTCCTGTGGAGCGATGACGGGAGCAACACCCGCGACCTGTGGTGGACCGACACGGGGGGACGCGCGCCCACACGGCTGACCGATGTACGCCGCCCTGCGGTGCCCGTCCCCACGGAGCCTGACGCGGCGCGACAGGACCTTGCGAAGCGGGAGGCGGACCCTGGCATCACGGGTTTTACGTGGCTGGAGGACGGACAGGCTCTGGCCTACTGCCGCTCCGGGCGTTTGTACCGCGTGCCGGCGACCGGCAACCCGGGCGCGTCCGCCATCGATCCGGACGCCACCGCGGTCCACGAACCGGTCGGCCTGCCACACTCGCCCGCCGTCCTGTACGCACATCGTCAGGGCTTGAGCCGACACGAACCCGCCTCAGGATCAATACCCCTGGTCGTGGTGCCCGAGGACGTCTCGATCGACACGCTGACCGTATCGCCCGACGGCCGTTTCGTGGCGTTCATCGAAACAGACCTGCGGGAGATTGCCGAGCGGATCATTCCCGACTACCTGACCGCGGAGACCAGTGCGCCCACGATCCGGCGCGCGTTCCCGGGCGAACCGTCGGAGCGTTACCGGATCGGCGTCGTGCCTACCGGCGGCGGCCCGGTCGTGTGGATGCAGGCCGGTGGTGATGCGCAGGACCCGATCTTCAGCCTTGCCTGGTCGCCGGATTCGAGGACGCTGCTGGTGGATCGGGGCGACCTTTACATCAAGCATCGCTGGATTCGCCTGCTGGAGGCACAGAGTGGCGAAGGGCGCACCCTCTGGGAAGAACGCGATGACGCCAATGTCACCGCCGAGTGGTGGAGCGCATTCGCGCCTGACGGGCGCAGTGTGTACACGGTTTCCGACTGTGGCAGCGACTATCAGCTATGGCAGATTCCGCTGGACGGACGCGTGCCGAAGCCAGTCACCGCCGAGGGATATGCGGTGTTCGGCGCAAGCGTGGTACCGGCGGCGGGCGGCGTACTGTTCATCGGCAACCGGGAGGCCACCGAGGACCGCGCCCCTTACTGGCTCGACGCACAAGGCAAGGTCACGGCACTGTCGAACCTGCATGGGCACCACGAACCTCTGGCCTCCCCGGATGGCCGTTGGCTTGCAGACATCCGTTCGGATGACCAGACGCCCCCCGAGCTCTACCTGCGTCCGCTGCATGCTTCCAGTGCTGCCCCTGCACCGGCCGAGCGGCGCATCACCCACTCGCCGTTGCCGGCGTATGAGGGTCATGCATGGGCCACCGTGCGTTACGTCGATTTCCCGAACGTGCATGACGGCGTGAGCCTGCACGCACGCCTGACCCTGCCGGTGGACTTCGATCCGCATCGGCGTTACCCGGCCATCATCGGCTCGGTCTACAGCAACACCGTGCACAACCGCTGGGGCGGTCGCGTGTTTCATCCGACCTGGGCACTGGACCAATATCTGGCTGCCCATGGATACGTCATCCTGAACGTGGATATCCGCGGCAGTTCAGGCCACGGCAAGGCCTTTCGTCAGAGGCTCCGTGAAGATTATGGCGGCATCGACGTCGACGACCTGTACAGCGCGACACGCTATCTGGCCGGCAGTGGATTCGTCGATGAACACCGTATCGGTCTGTGGGGCAGTTCCTACGGCGGACTGCTCACCACGATGTCGCTCCTGAAGCATCCTGGCGTCTATGCCGCCGGCGTTGCCGGGGCGCCCGCCACCAACGTATTCCACGCCGAGACGGGCGAGATGCGCACGATGATGGACCCTGTGAGCCGCCGCGAGCGCTATCAGGCCGCCTCACCGTATTTGATGTCCGACGCGCTTGCCGATCCGTTGCTGATCATTCACGGCATGCGCGACGACACCGTGCTCTTCAAGGACACGCTGACGCTGGTGCAGCGACTGATACTCGCCGATCGCCCGGTCGAACTCGCCGTACTGCCCGACGCGCCGCACGGATGGGATACGAAGGGCCTCGCGCAGTCGCGTTACGCCTTCTCACGGCTGGTGGAATTCTTCGAACGTCATCTCAAGCCGACGGCGTCACCCTGAACCACCTTCGTCAAGGTGACGGGACACCGTCACCTCCTCACCGAGCAGGCCACGGGGCCGCCACAGGATCGTCGCGGTCAGCAGGACGCCGATCAGCACTTGCAGGTCGATGGCGATGGTGAAGAAGAGGCCCGCGCGGGACCGGGCCGGCGACTCCGACGAGGTCGCGGCCCTCAGCGAGATCGCCCGGGGCGATCATTCGGCCGCGCAGGCGGCCAGCCGCTCGGATGGCGAGGGGGGGGCGATTCGGCTGCATGTCGAGAACGAGCTGGGCGACGACATTTACTCGGCGATCGCCCGCAGCCGCCGCGTCGTCGACACGATGGAGACCCTGATCGGGGGCGAGGTCTACCACTACCACCACAAGATGATTCTCAAAGAGCCCCGGGTCGGTGGAGCGTGG
>CAXBRZ010000037.1:0-14067 GCA_963978075.1 uncultured bacterium
GTCGGTGGACAACGCCAAGCGCAATGCCGTCGAGACAGCGCTCACGCTCGCCCCGGCCGATACGCCCTGGGGCGAGGGGTATGACGTGGTGCTCGCCAACATACTGGCAGAGCCCCTCATCGAACTTGCGCCACGGATCGCAGGGGCCACGCGCCCGGGCGGGGCGGTCGTGCTCGCCGGGCTGCTGAGCGAACAGGCCGCATCGGTGGCTGCCGCCTACGAACCTTGGTTCACCATGGATCCGCCGCGGGACCGTGATGGGTGGACCGGCCTGTCCGGCCGTCGGCACTGAGCCGCAGCCATGTACACGCAATGCCCTGAATGCGACACGATCTTTCGAGTCAATGCAGTCCTGCTGCGGACGGCGCAGGGTCAGGTGCGCTGCGGCGTCTGCGACGCCACGTTCGACGCCATCCGGTTCCTGACCGACGAGATCGAGTCCGGGGTCAATGCCCAATCGGCCTCCCACATCCATTACGAGCCAAAGGCCCCTGACCCCGGTGGGCTGCCCGTGGAATCCGGCGGCGCCGAGGGAACAGACGACCCGCAGGTGCCGAGCACACCGCTACAGACCGGCCATGCCCTGCCGCTGGTTGCCTTTGAAGTCGCCGATGCCGCGAATGAATGGTGGGCGACGCCCCTCAAGGTTTGGCCCGAGGAGACGGCAGAGGCCGCCGACGGTGCGCCACCTGCCGCTGCACCGTTGGAGGCGCCTGCGTTGGACGCTGCCCCCGCGTCGGATACCGAGCCGGGCGAGGATTCCGCGGCCTCGCCCGCTGCCCGTGTCGTTGCCCCGGACAACGAGGATGCGGGCGACTGGGCACGCCTGTCGGCGCTGGACAGTCCCGCCGGACCTTCCATTGCGCCGGAGGACGATGACCGGGTCCTGCACCGCCGCCGTCGCAGTCGCGGCGCCGGCTTTGGCGGTGGCCTCGCCTGCGGCGTCCTCGTGTTG
Source organism: uncultured bacterium (assembly GCA_963978075.1). Taxonomy (GTDB): domain Bacteria; phylum Pseudomonadota; class Gammaproteobacteria; order Steroidobacterales; family Steroidobacteraceae; genus CAIKZZ01. The sequence continues at coordinate 956 of CAXBRZ010000037.1, forward strand.
GCTCTGCTTGCCCAATGGATGGACCACGAACGGAATAATCTCGCCACCGATCCGCGGTTCGCTGAAGTCCTCTCCCCGCTCTACTCCGCTCTGGGACGCCCATTGGAACCACGGTGGGACGTGACTGCGTACGACATCCGTGAGTGGGCAGCGTCTCCGGACACCGAGACCAAGACGATCCGGCTGAAGGCAAGGATTCGCAATCGGGGAGCAAGGGCGCAACCGTGGCCACTGCTACGGGTGATCTTCGAGGATCGCTACGGCAACCTGGTCGCACGCCGCGACTTCACTCCGTCCGAATATCTGCCCGGCCACCCGCAGGTGTCCGCACTGATGGATCGTGGCGCCCTGGTTGAGGCCGACCTCACCTTAGCCGACCCCGGTGCCCAGGTGGTCAGCTACGAGATTGACGCATGCCTCGCGCATGGCACTGACGTTGGCTGCGGAGCCGACGCGAAGGGTTCACCCGGACCGTGATTTCGATCGGCCCCTTCCGTTTCGAGAAACCCTTGGCATTGGCCCCAATGGCCGGGGTCACAGACCGCCCGTTCCGTCTGCTCTGCCGCCGGCTGGGCGCCGACCTTGCCGCGTCGGAAATGGTGACTTCCGACACCCGCCTGTGGCACACCGCCAAATCACGGCTGCGGATGGATCACAGGGGCGAACCGGACCCGCGGATCGTCCAGATCGCCGGCGGCGAACCCGAGATGATGGTGGAGGCTGCCCGCCGCAACCGTGACCTCGGGGCACAGATCATCGACATCAACATGGGTTGCCCGGCCAAGAAGGTCTGCAACCGGGCTGCCGGATCAGCGCTCCTGCGTGACGAGGCGTTGGTCGCCTCCATCCTGACGGCGGTGGTGGCGGCGGTCGAGATTCCGGTGACGCTGAAGATGCGCACCGGCTGGGACCGGAACAATCGAAACGGACCCCGGATAGCCCGCATCGCCGAGGAGTCGGGCATTGCCGCCCTCGCGGTGCACGGGCGAACGCGGGCGGACCATTACGAGGGGGAAGCCGAATACGAGACCATCCGCCAGATCAAGGCAGCGGTCGGAATACCGGTCCTCGCGAATGGCGACATTACCTCGGGTGCCAAGGCGGCGGAGGTCCTCGCCGCCACCGGCGCCGATGGCATCATGGTCGGACGGGGCGCCCAGGGAAGGCCGTGGATCTTTCGGGAAATCCGTGCCTTTCTGGAGGGCAGAACGCCTCCGGCGGCCCCTGATGCCGAGACAGTCCGTGATATCATGGCGGGGCATCTGGAGCAGTTGTACGCCTTCTACGGCGAGCACGCGGGACTGCGGGTCGCGCGTAAACATCTGGGTTGGTATCGCGACACCGTGCTTGAGGAATCAGGCGCGGCGGGGGGAGAATTCTCCCCGGCAGAAGCAGCGCTCTTTCGTGCGCTGCGAACGGTCGAAACGCCGACGGAACAACTTCACCTGATGCACCAATGGCTGGCGATGCCTCGTGCGCAGGCATCGCCAAGGTCGGAGCAAGAGACACCAGCGCCGGTGATGCCGCCACAGAGCAAGGCACAGCGGACTTTGGCGGGATAAACCCTCAGGTTCTTCCCGTCTGCGCAGCTGGCACACGACGGGGACGTTCGATGGCATTGGGTCGCAAATCATCGCGGATCATGCGTTCCGGCACGGCCGGCACCAAGTCTTCAGGGGAAAGCGCTCTTTCTCTGCGCGCGCACGCGCAGCAGGCGCTCAACGCCTATTTTGATCACCTGAATGGTCACCGCCCCTCCGGCTTGTACCAACTGGTCCTGCGCGAGGTAGAAGAACCCCTGTTCCGCGCGGTCCTCGAATATACGGAAGGCAATCAGTTGAGAGCGGCGGAAATCCTGGGCATCAACCGCGGAACGCTGCGGCGCAAACTGGAGGAGTACGGCCTTGTCGAATGAAACCGGCACGCGCACGCCGGTGCGGCGCGCGCTCCTGAGTGTCTCGGACAAACAGGGCATCGTCGAACTGGCTCAGGCGTTGGCCGCCCGCGGGGTCGACCTGCTCTCGACGGGCGGCACCGCCAAACTGCTGGCCGCCGCAGGTCTGCAGGTGACGGAAGTGTCCGCGCATACCAACTTTCCGGAAATCATGGACGGTCGGGTCAAGACCCTGCACCCTAAAATCCATGGTGGACTTCTGGGCCGGCGCGGCCAGGATGACGCTGTCATGGCCGAGCATGGCATCGCACCGATCGACCTCTTGGTCGTCAACCTGTATCCCTTTGCAGAGACCATCGCGCGCGCCGACACAACCTACGATGACGGAGTGGAGAACATCGACATCGGTGGGCCTGCCATGCTGCGTGCGGCGGCGAAAAACCATGCACACGTGGCAGTCGTCGTTGATCCGGCACATTACGCCGAGTTGCTGGGCTCACTCGATGCCGGCGGCACCGATTTTGCGTTCCGCCAGCGTCTGGCTGCCGCAACCTATGCCCACACAGCGCGTTACGACACGATGGTGGCGGCGTGGATGCAGCGCAGTTGTGACGGCGCCATCGCTCATCCCCCTGCGCTGGAACTTCGGTACACGAAAAAGCTGGAACTGCGCTACGGCGAGAACCCGCATCAGCAGGGCGCGTTCTACATCGACACGCTCGGTGGCGCGAATGTCGGCACGAGTCGGCAGGTGCAGGGCAAGGAACTCTCTTACAACAACATCGCCGATGCGGATACCGCACTGGAGTGCGTGCGCCAGTTCGACGAACCTGCATGCGTAATCGTCAAGCACGCCAATCCGTGCGGGGTCGCGCTTGCAGCGACGATTTGCGCAGCGTACGAACAGGCCTATCGGACCGATCCCACCTCGGCTTTCGGGGGCATCATTGCGTTCAATCACCCGCTGGACGAGAGCACCGCACGCGCGATACTCGAGCGGCAGTTCGTGGAAGTCATCATTGCGCCCGGCGCAAGCGATGCGGCACTCGCGGTCACCGCTGCCAAGGCCAACGTGCGGGTACTCCTCACCGGGGCGTTGAAGGGGCCAAGCCCTGCAGGCAGCGAATACCGCAGTGTCACCGGCGGTTTGCTGGTACAGGATCGCGATACGGGCACTCGCAGCGCCTCTGAACTCAAGGTCGTGACCCAGCGCGCACCTACACCCACCGAAATGGCGGACCTCCTGTTCGCCTGGCGTGTCTGCAAGTACGTGAAGTCAAATGCCATCATCTATGCACGGGACCGGCTGACACTCGGGATAGGGGCCGGTCAGATGAGCCGTGTGGTCAGCAGCCGCATTGCCGCGATGAAGGCGGCCGACGCGGGTTTCGACGTGAAGGGAGCCGCGATGGCCTCCGACGCATTCTTTCCTTTCCGCGATGGTCTCGATGTCGCAGCCGAATACGGCATCACGGCGGTCATCCAACCCGGCGGATCCCTGCGCGACGAGGAAGTCGTTGCCGCCGCCAACGAACATGGCATGACGATGGTCTACACCGGCATGCGGCATTTCCGGCACTGACGAGGTTTCCATGCGAGTACTGGTCATCGGTTCGGGCGGCAGAGAACACGCCCTCGCCTGGAAAATCGCGGGATCCACGCGCGTGGACGAGGTGCTCGTCGCACCGGGAAACGCGGGCACCGCGCTCGTACCTCGCTGCCGGAATGTCGCTGTCGCGGCAGACGACATTGCGGGCCTGCTCGAATTGGCGCGGCGCGAGCAGGTGGATCTCACGGTGGTCGGCCCCGAAGCCCCTCTGGTCCTTGGTGTCGTGGATGCCTTTGCCGCCGCAGGCATGCGCTGCTTCGGCCCTACCCAGGCGTGTGCGCGACTGGAAGGATCCAAGGCATTCACCAAGGAATTCCTGACGCGCCACCGCATCCCCACGGCAGCCTATGGGCGATTCACTCGCCAGACCTTCGATCCGGCATTCGTGCGTGCACAACGGCTGCCGGTCGTCGTCAAGGCCGACGGCCTCGCTGCAGGCAAAGGCGTCGTGATCGCGCAGACTCACGACGAGGCGATCGAGACCGTATTGGCGATGTTTGCCGGCACCTTCGGCGCAGCGGGCGATACCGTTGTCGTCGAGGAATTCCTCGAAGGCGAGGAAGCCAGTTTCATCGTCATGGTCGACGGCCAGCATGTCCTGCCACTCGCAACCTCGCAGGACCACAAGCGCCTTCTCGATGCCGATCAGGGTCCGAACACCGGCGGCATGGGCGCCTACTCTCCTGCTCCCGTCGTTACGCCGCTGATGCACGACCGCATCATGCGCGAAGTCATCGCGCCAACCGTCGTGGGACTGGCGGCGGAAGGCACGCCGTACACGGGGTTCCTGTATGCCGGCATCATGGTGGCTGCGGATGGAACGCCCAACGTGCTTGAGTTCAACTGCCGGTTCGGCGACCCGGAAACCCAACCCGTGCTGATGCGTCTCGAATCCGATCTCGTGGACCTGATCGAAGCAGCCCTGATCGGTCGACTGGACGAGGTCGAAGCACGCTGGGATCCACGCCCGGCGGTGGGCGTCGTCCTCGCAGCCGAAGGCTACCCGGACACGCCGGTGAAGGGTCCGGCCATACGCGGTCTCGACGACGCTGCCGCGCTGCCCGGCAAGGTTTTCCATGCCGGAACAGCGGTCAAAAATGGCGAGGTCACCGTCTCGGGCGGTCGCGTGCTGTGTGCCGTGGGACGCGGCAATACCGTCGCCGGCGCCTGTCGTGAAGCTTATGCGCTGGTCGATGTCATCCATTGGCCGGGCATGCAGGCCCGCCGCGATATCGGCTATCGCGCCATCGCCCGCGAACAGGCGTGACCGGTGCGGATCGAGCGCCAACGCACACACCAACTCGCGCCTTCGGTGGCACGGGAACGCGTTGAGCGGATCGCCGCCAAGCTGGCGGAGCGCTTTTCCGCACGTTGCCGCTGGGAAGGGGACCGCCTTTGTGTCGAACACCCTGCCGTGCAAGGCAGCCTGACGCTGCAGCCGGATTCGGTCACCTTGCAGGCGGATATCGGATTTCCCGTATCACTGATGCGGGCGCAGGTCGAGGCAGAGATTGACCGACTGATGCAAAGGGAACTCACACCATGACGGTCACGCTGCGTCTGGCGACCGTGGACGACGCGCCTGAGCTCAGCCGGTTTGGCGCGGCGTCCTTTATCGACTGGTACCTGCCGGACAACGAACCGGAAAATGTCTACGCCCATGTCGCCTCGACCTACCGACCCGAGCGTCAGGCGGCCGAAATTGCCGAGCCCGGACAGTGGGCCTTGCTCGCCCACGTCGACGGCACTCTGGCAGCCTACGCAATGCTGCGCACCGAAACGCCCTGCCCCGAAGGCGTCACGCAAGCCGATGCGGAAATCCGCCGGTTCTATGTGGGTCGTGAGTGGCACGGACAAGGGCTCGCGCGCCAACTGATGCAGGCCGTGCTGCAGCGCGGACGCGAGGCTGGCGCCAAAGGACTCTGGCTGACGTGCTGGGAGCGCAATCCAAGGGCGCTGGCGTTCTACGCCAAAAGCGGATTTTCACGCGTCGGCACGGCCATCTTTACGGTAGGCAACGATCCGCAGACGGATCATTTGCTGGCACTCGATTTCTGACGGTCCCTCTGTTTCACGGGAGATACCCATGCATAAGCGCACTCTTGCAGCCCTGGCCACGATGCTGTTGAGCGTGGTGGTTCAGGCCGCCCCGGACAAGGCACTTTCCGGTGCCGTCTCCGACCCGGCCCGTTCGCCCAACTTCGTCGCCCGTGACGGCGCACGTCATCCGGCAGAAGAACTCGCATTCTTCGGCTTGAAGCCCGACATGACTGTCGCGGAATTCTGGCCGGGCGGTGGCTACTGGACCGAGATTCTAGGCCCCTATCTCAAGGGCCGTGGCAAATATATCGTCGCCTTGCCGCCGGCGAACGACGAGCCGGAAGTAGCCGATGCCTGGCACAAACGCGTCAGCGCCCAAAAGGACCGCCTCGGTCCGATTCACGAAACGGTCGTCGGGCCTGGGCATTTCGAGTTCGCGCCGGCGGCGAGTGTCGACCTGGTGCTGACCTTCCGGAACCTGCACAACTGGATGGACGGCGGGTACGCGCAAGACATGCTGAATGCGGCATTCAGGGCTCTCAAACCCGGGGGCGTACTCGGGATCGAAGCCCACCGCGGCCGCACGGATCGGCCGCAGGACCCGAAGGCGGCCGACGGCTATGTTCGGGAAGACTACGCCATTGCGCTGGCCGAGAAGGCCGGATTCAAGCTGGCGGGCCGCAGCGAAATCAATGCCAATCCGCGCGACACGAAGGACTGGGTCGATGGCGTGTGGACCCTGCCTCCCACACTGTCCCAGAAAGACAAGGACCGAAACCGCTACCTCGCCATTGGCGAGGCGGACAACTTTGTCCTCAGATTCGAGAAGCCGCGCCACTGACGAGCGGCAGGCTGAGACGGATCAGGAGACCCCCGCCGGGGCGGTTCTGTGCGACCGCCCGGCCGCCGTGCAACTGGACGACACGCGCCACGATGGCGAGGCCCACTCCGTCGCCACCCCGATCGCCACCGCGCAAGGTTTGGGCGCGATAGAACGGCTCGAAAATCCGCCCGATCTCTTCCTCCGCAACACCCGGGCCACGGTCGCTCACCGCGATGGAGGCATCGCTCTCGTCGCGTCTGAGAGTGACGGTGATGCCCGCGCCGTCAGGGCTGTGCTGCAGCGCATTGCGCACCACGTTTTCCAAGGCGCTGGAAATCCACATGGGACTGCCTGAGACCACAAGGGTCGGCTCTTCGCAGTGCCACTCGACCGCGATACGCCGACCCTGCGCCTCGAAGGCTGCATCGCCGACGATGCGCTCCAGCACCTCGGCCAAATCCAGCGTGACCCTCTCCGGAACCGCTTCCGCGCAATCGAGCCGCGAGAGTTCAAGCACCTGGCCAATCAATCGATCAAGGCGGGAAATCTCCACGTCCAGTCGGTGGTACGCGATCGAACGATCACTGTCGGGCTGCCTCGCCAACCCCAACGCAACACGCATGCGTGCCAACGGCGAGCGCAACTCATGTGACACATCACGCAGCAACTGCTCTCGCGACTGGATGAGGCGCTGAAGCCGGACCGCCATCCGGTTGAAGTCCTGCGCCAACACACCGATTTCGTCCTTGCGCTGGGAGATCTTCTCCGGCACGCGCGTATCCCATGCGCCTCTGGAGAAAGCGTACGCGGCTCGGCTAATCGCATGGACCGGCCGGACGATCACACTGGACAGAATCAGGCTGGCCCCAAGCACGAGCAGCAGCCCAAACCCGATAACGAGCCAGCGGTCCGCCACTGGCTGCAGGAAAAACGGCGGCACGAGGGGGCGATGCAGGGCGCGCAGGTAGACCGAGTAGTGATGCCCGTCGTGACCTACGAGGACCGGCAGCGGATGCGCAGGCAGGATCGGTCGTGGCGAATCGGTGCCTGCCCCTGCATCCACCGTGCCCAAGGCAAAGGTCAGGTTGTCGGGTACGCGGCGCCCAAGCAGTTCCTGGTCATGTTCGTCGAGCACGAGCACAGGACTGCCCTGTCGGTCGTCCGGGATCGAGCGTAGCCACTGGCGCAGGCCCGCCTCTCCTCCCGCGTCGAGTGCCCGCGACGCCTGAAGCATCAGGCTGCGGCCCATCTCGGGCGCGGATCGCGCCTGGTGTTTGATCAGCAGATAATTGATGCCGATGCCGGCGAGCAGCGTCAGGACGATGACTTCCCAGACAGCCACGAAGATGATCAGGTACAACGATCGGTGGACTGGAACCTTCATGGCCCTGACCCGGTCAGGTGACCGCAGGCGGGATCAATTGGTAGCCAGCACCGCGGACGCTGCGGATCTCGATGTCCGCCGCAGCACCCATCCCCAGTTTTCTTCGCAGGTTGCTCACATGCGTGTCGATACTGCGGTCGTACAGTTCCAGGGGCCGGCCCAGCGCCACTTCGGTCAGTTCGGAACGTGAGACCACATGGCCGGATTTTCCGGCGAGATGGGCGAGGATGCGCAACTCAGCCCCCGTGAGCGGCATCGGTATGCCGCGGACGCGGACCGACAATCGTGCCGGATCGATTTCCAAGGGTCCGACACAGACCACCTCCTGGACTTCGAGTTCGTTATGGCTCCGACGGCGCAGGACGGCCCGCATGCGCGCCACCAGTTCACGGGGATTAAAGGGCTTGGACAGGTAGTCATCGGCCCCCATTTCAAGTCCGGTGATCCGATCTTCCTCCTCCCCCCGCGCGGAGAGCATGATGACCGGCGGAAAAGAACCGATCGCCTGCAACTCGGCAAGCAGCCCGAAGCCGTCCAGCCCCGGCATCATCACGTCGAGGATCGCAAGATCCGGTACATGCTCTGGGTTGCTCAGCGCCACTAGCGCATCGGGCCCGTTCGATGCGACCGCCACGGAAAATCCCTCGCGCGTCAGGAAATCCCCGAGCATCGCCGTGAGTTCCGTATCGTCGTCGATGATGAGCACTCGGGGCATGGCAAGCTCCTCCTGAATCGCCCGAGTGTGGGCGCGCACTGTGGGTCTGTCATCGGCACGGCAGGGGCTTCACCGATCTTTACGTAACTTCTGGCGCTCGCGGATGTGGTCGACATATCGCCACAGGTACCAGCTCGCCGTCGTGCGGTAGGGCGCCCAGCACTCACCATGTTCGCTCAGGGCCCGGGGCGACGGTTGGGTCCGCAGCCCATACAGGAGCCGATACCCTTCGCGCACACCGAAATCATCGACCGGAAGCACATCCGGCCGGTTCAGGGTAAACATGAGCAGCATCTGCGCCGTCCAGCGGCCTACACCCCGGACGCTGACCAGCCGCTCGATGATCACTTCATCCGTGAGGCGCTGAAGGGCACGCCGATCCCCGATGGTTCCGTCCAGCACCTTCGCGGCCACGTCGCGCATCGCGGCCTGTTTGGAGGAAGACAGTCCGCAACCACGGAGTGTTTCGCCCGATAGCGCCAACAATTGTTCAGGGGTCGGATAAGCCCCGCCGTGCAGCGCGCGGAAGCGCCCCAGGATCGCCGAGGCCGCATTGCCGTGGATTTGCTGATGAACGATCGCCGACAAGAGCGCCTCGTAGGGCGAACCGCGGCCACGCTTCAGCGTACAGGGGCCGAGCAGCCGCATGGCCTTGCCGAGGGTCGGATCAGCCCGGGACAGGGTCCGCTGCACGGAATCGTCCACGGATCCTCCCGGCTCAGCGCTTCATTGACAGGAAGAACTCGTCGTTGGTCTTGGTGTCCTTCATCTTGTCGATGAGGAACTCGACCGCCGCCAACTCGTCCATCGGATGCAGCAGCTTGCGCAGGATCCAGATCTTCTGCAGCTCCTCCGCAGACGTGATGAGCTCCTCGCGCCGCGTTCCGGACCGATTGATGTTCACCGCCGGGAAGATGCGCTTCTCGGCAATGCGACGGTCGAGGTGGATTTCGGAATTGCCCGTACCCTTGAATTCCTCAAAGATCACGTCGTCCATGCGCGACCCCGTATCGATCAGCGCCGTGGCGATGATCGTGAGCGAACCGCCCTCTTCCACGTTGCGCGCCGCACCGAAGAACCGCTTCGGACGCTGCAGGGCATTGGCATCGACACCGCCGGTCAGCACCTTGCCGGAACTCGGCACAACCGTGTTGTAAGCGCGCGCCAGACGCGTGATCGAATCCAGCAGAATGACCACATCGCGCTTGTGCTCTACAAGGCGCTTGGCTTTCTCGATCACCATTTCGGCAACCTGGACGTGACGGCTGGCGGGCTCGTCGAAGGTCGAGGCCACCACTTCGCCTTTCACCGTGCGCGACATTTCGGTGACTTCCTCGGGCCGCTCGTCGATGAGCAGCACGATCAGGTACACCTCCGGATGGTTGTAGGTGATGCTGGTGGCAATGTTCTGCAGCAGCATGGTCTTGCCGGCTTTCGGCGGCGAGACGATCAGCCCGCGCTGGCCTTTGCCGATCGGCGAACAAAGGTCAATGACACGGGCCGTCATGTCCTCGGTACTGCCCGTGCCACGCTCCAGCTTGATCCGCTTGGTCGGGTGGAGCGGGGTCAGATTCTCGAATAGAGACTTGTTGCGCGAACTTTCCGGCGCATCAAAGTTGATCTGGCCGAGTTTGACCAGGGCGAAATAGCGCTCTCCCTCTTTGGGCGGACGCACGAGACCCGAAATCGAATCGCCAGTCCGCAGGTTGAAACGGCGGATTTGGCTTGGACTGACGTAAATATCGTCCGGCCCTGCCAGATATGACCCGTCAGCCGAACGCAGGAAGCCGAAACCGTCCTGGAGGATCTCGAGCACGCCTTCGCCGTGGATCAACTCCCCGTTGCGGGCGTGCGCCTTGAGCAGCGAGAAGATGACGTCCTGCTTGCGCTGGCGCGCGACATTTTCGATGCCGAGGCCTTCGGCCACCTGCAGGAGCTCATGGATCGGCTTTTTCTTGAGGTCCGTCAGGCTCATCGAGCGCCGCACGGCTTCAAGTTCGGCCATCGAGATGACACTCAGGTCATCGACGTCCGGGAAGTCGTCCTGTTGCTGTTCGCGACTGCCACGCCAGTTCGGATCACGGTTGCCATCGACGTTGCCCCCACCACCGCCGCCGCGGTGCTTGGGACCCTTCTGGCGATTGCGGCCCTGACCGCCTCCGCCACCCAGATAGCCCCTCACAGGTGCGCGTCCAGGAACGCCGCGAGCTGGGCTTTGGAGACGACGCCGACTTTCTGCGCTTCGACCACGCCGTTCTTGAAGAGGATCAGGGTCGGAATGCCGCGGATGCCAAACTTCGGCGGCGTACCGGTGTTCTCGTCGATGTTGATCTTGGCGATCTGGACACGACCCGTATATTCACCGGCGATGTCGTCCAGGATGGGCGCGATCGCCTTGCAGGGGCCGCACCATTCGGCCCAGAAGTCCAGAAGGACGGGGATGGAGGACTTCAGAACGTCACGTTCGAAGTTGGCATCGGTGGTGTGGATGATGTTGGAACCGCTCACGCGGGGGACCCTCCCAAAGGGTTGTAGTAGGAAAAACGCTGAAAAACGTGGACTGGACTCAGGAAATTCGGACCATCGGGTGATGTACTGATCTCGCCGTTTCCGTCTTTGCGGCCGTCTTTCGTGACGGCGGGGACGGCTTGCGGCAGAATGGGGGTGTTTGAGGAAGCCGGATGCCGCCTGCTGGGCGGTATGCTCCACGGGTAGACCGTTCGCGGTTAGCCTGATTCTCCGAAGTAGGGCTCTAGTGCCCGGGTGCTCGTCCGCTGCGGGATCCGATCCGGACCGCTCTTTAGCGGCTCGACGGTCAACCGAGTGCGGCGGGGCTATCTGGTTGGTAATTATTTTTAGCCGATCCGCGTCCGCGACGCAAGCCTTGCTGTGGATTGGCACCGATGCGAGTGAGAACTAAGTGACGCAAGAGACGCCTGTGACCGACATCAGCTACGCCAGCCTGCACCTGCCGGAGCCGCTTTTCCGCGGCATCGCCGATGCCGGGTTCGAGCGCTGCACCCCCATCCAGGCAGGTACCTTGCCCCGCGCACTCGCGGGCCTGGACGTCGCCGGGCAAGCCCAGACGGGCACCGGCAAGACCGCGGCCTTTCTGGTGGCGATGTTCGCGCAGCTGCTGCGCAACCCGCCGGCACCGGACCGCCCGCTCACCTCCCCGCGCGGCTTCATTCTCGCCCCCACCCGCGAACTGGCCGTACAGATTCATCGTGACGCCGAACTGCTCGGGCAGTACACCGGGCTGACGCTGGGCCTCGCTTTCGGCGGCGTCGACTACGAAAAGCAGCGCCGCCAACTCGAGTCGGGCGTCGATATCCTGATCGGCACCCCGGGCCGGATCATCGACTACTACAAACAGCACGTTTTTGACCTCAAGCACGTGCGCGTCATGGTCCTCGACGAGGCCGATCGCATGTTTGATCTGGGCTTCATCGCGGACATCCGCTACCTGATGCGGCGCATGCCCGAACCCGCCGCCCGTCTGTCGATGCTGTTTTCGGCCACGCTTTCCCAGCGTGTCCTGGAACTTGCCTACGAGCACATGAACGATCCGGAACTCGTGCGGATCGAGCCGGAAAAGGTCACCGCCGACCGGGTCCAGCAGGTGATCTATTACCCTGCCATGGAAGAAAAGGCGCGCCTGCTGATAGGGCTGTTGCGCAAGCACCAGGCCGCACGCAGCATCGTGTTCGTCAACATGAAACGCACGGCCGAGCGTCTCGAGGCGGTGCTGCGTGCCAACGACATTCATGCCGAAGCGATGAGCGGCGATGTGCCCCAGAACAAGCGCCTGCGCATGCTGCGCGACTTCCACGAAGGACAGCTTCCGGTATTGATCGCCACCGACGTCGCTGCCCGCGGACTGCATATTCCGGACGTGTCGCACGTATTCAATTTCGATCTGCCGCAGGATCCTGAAGATTACGTGCACCGCATCGGCCGTACGGCGCGCGCAGGCGCGACGGGCGATGCCATCAGCTTTGGCTGCGAGGATTACGTGCAGTCTCTGCCCGACATCGAGGCGTACATCGGCCGCAAGATTCCGGTGGAGAGCGTGGACGCCAGCCTGCTGCCCGAGATCATCCGGCCGGCCTACAACAGTTCCGGCGACCGCGGTGGCCGCGGCGGACGTGGCGGCCCGGGTGGGCGACGGGATGGCGGACCGCGAGGCGGCCGCCGGGACGGCCATGGGGGCCGTGACGGTGCCCCGAGGCGTCCTGAACAGACCGCCACGGCCGGGTCCCCGGGACCTGCTCCGGCAGCCTCCTCGGCGGCCCCAGCGCCGCGCGAGCCGAGGCGAGACCGCGGGCCACAGCGCACCCCTTCAGCCCCCAAGGCGGCCGCATCCGCGGCTGCCGAGGCACAGGTACCGGCTTCTGAGGACGGCCAGAAGAAGCGCCGGCGCCGGCGTCGGCGTCGCGGCGGCAAAGGCGGCCCCGACGCACAGGGTGGTGCCACCGTGACAGGCTCGGCATCGCGTCGCTGGGCCCTGGTGGGAGCCGTCGTCGCAGGCGCCGCCGCGATCGTCGCTTGGCTCGCCCTGCACTGAGCGCACTCCTGGCCGCAACGGTCAGGTCAAGTCGGCGATGGTCTCGATGGAGGGATAGTCGCCGACCCGTCGGCCCGCCT
>CAXBRZ010000038.1:0-13626 GCA_963978075.1 uncultured bacterium
CAGACGTGTGCTCTTCCGATCTAGCCTTGGTCCGGGCTGCGTTGCCTCGTCCCAAGGCGAGGCCCATGGCCCGCTACGACATGTGGGGCAACGAGCTGCCCGAGGGGGCGGATCCCGGCGCCTTGCCGCCGGGAACCGAACGGGGCGACCACCGCCGGTCCAGTAACGACGGCCGGGCAGGCAGGCAGGGCCGGGGCGGCGGGGCTGAAGGACCTGATACCGAAGTCTCCTACGGCGCCAGAGAAGTCGCTCCCGTGTGGGGGAAGATGTCGGGATTCGAGTTTCTGTCCTTTTTCTCGACCCCTTCGCAGCACCTGGAAATTCGCCAGGAATCCGGGAAAGTGCGCTTCGGCGTGTCCGGACGGACCCGCACGTTTGTGCCTGGCGAAGAGGATCCGGTCAGTCTGACGGATCGGTATGGGTCAAGGTCCATGCGTGGCGGTTGGATGGGAGACGCGTTCGTCGTCGCCAGTTTTGACGGGCGCAACGTCCGGGTAGATGACTCCGTACGCCGACTGCGGGATGACCGCCTCGAGAGAAACACAGTGGTACACGTGACGGGAGCGAAAACGATCACCGTACATTCGACCTATCGGCGTGCCTTGGGAGGGGATACGGTTGAGGTAACGGAAGAAGGCCCTCCATCGCCGGTGCGTTGACGCCACCTCGCAATGCCCCATGTTCCGGGAAACCGCGGGCCGGGCGCCTCCCGCTAGCGCAAGCTTCCGGACGCACCGCCGGACGGTACTTAGGTTCTGGCGCAATCACCACGATTCGCGTTTACACCGCCAAATCGGCGGTGCTAGATTCCATAGGCTTCGTGATCCTGCCCGCCTGCGGCCGGCAATCCCGAAGTGAAAGGATGCCAAGGTGTTGGCCGTGCCCATCAGCGATTCAGAATTCCATTGACGAGGGACAATGCCCGCCAAACGAATGCCGATCGAGTATGCAGAGGCCTCGCCTGAGGTCAGGGCGGTCTACGATGACATCATGGCCACCCGCAAGACCGACTGGATCAACAATTTCTGGAAGGTACTCGCGCACGACCCGGCCATGTTGCGGAGAATCTGGTCCAACATAAAAGAAGTGATGGGACCAGGAGAGCTTGATGCTCTCACAAAGGAGTTGCTCTACGTTGCGGTGAGCGCGTCGAACGGCTGCCATTACTGTATTGCATCGCATGGCGCCGCAGCGCGCGGCAAGGGCATGTCGGAAGCCCAGTATTCGGAGTTGATAGCGATCGTCGGGCTTGCAAATGAAACCAATCGCATTGTCACCGCCCTAGGCGTCGACATCGACGAAAGATTCCTCTGATCCATCCTCAATAAGGCTCTGCCATGTCCGAACCTGATCCGAACTCCGTCACCTTCCACCGTTGGGACGAAATTCATGCGGAGCCGCTCAAGGGCGGCATTACCCGCAAGCTCATTACAGGTGACCGGCTGATGATCGCCCATGTTCATCTGCAGAAAGGGGATGACGTACCGCGGCACCATCACGAGAACGAGCAGTTGACCTATATCATTTCCGGTGCCCTGCACTTCTGGTTTGGCGCAAATGACGAGCGAGAACTCGTCGTACGTGCTGGCGAGGTGGTGGTCATTCCGTCGAATGTGCCGCATCGTGCGCTGGCTCTCGAAGACACTTTGGACTGTGACATCTTCAATCCGCCGCGCAAGGATTGGCTGACAGGGTCCGATGATTATTTGCGCCGGTGACGGAGGCTGGGCGTGAATCTAAATCTCCTCGGGCAACGGGCGTTGGTGACGGGGGCTTCTCGTGGTCTGGGCAAGGCTATTGCCGGGGCGCTGGCCTGCGAAGGCGCACGAGTCGCCGTCTGCGCAAGAAACTCGGCGCAGATAACGCAAGTCGCCGCCGCCATTGGTGGCGAGGGCTGGGCCTGCGACCTCGCTGCTGAAGGAGGCGGACGACAGGCGGTGGAGGAAGCCTCCCGGCGGCTCGGGGGTTTGGACATTCTGGTGCTCAATACCGGCGGCCCACCGGGCGGCACATTCGAATCCACAACGGATCTGGCGTGGCGTGACGCCTTCGAAAACCTGTGGATGGGAACTGTCGGCGCGATTCGTGCCGTCCTGCCCGGTATGCGTCAGCAGAAGCACGGCCGGATCATCCTCGTGACATCGCTTGCCGCCAAAGAGCCCGTTGCCAATCTTATGATCTCAAACGCGCTTCGCGCCGGCCTTCATGGCCTCGTCAACGGGCTCAGCAAGGAAGTCGCCTCGGACCAGATTACTGTCAACGCGCTGATGCCCGGGTATCACCTGACCGAGCGCCTGATGGACCTGCGTTTGGACGAGCGGCAACTGGCGGCCTCCATTCCCTCCGGCCGGATCGGGTCGCCCGAAGATTTTGCGGCGATCGCGACGTTTCTTGCGTCCCGGCAGGCCAATTATCTGACCGGACAAGCCATTTGCGTCGACGGCGGCGCCATGAAGTCAATCTGAACGAAATTTACACAGACCTCAAAATATCCAGGGGAATCTCATGAGCAACAAGAAATCAATCTCGTATGGTCATAGGGCGCTCACGGCAGCGCCTCTGGCTCTGGGCATAGCACAGGCTTTTTGTACGGCGGGTGCCTATGCCGAGACACCGACCGTTTCCGGCGGCCTGGAAGAGATCGTTGTGACCGCGCAAAAGCGCGCGCAAAACTCACAGGATGTCGGTATTGCGATATCCGCCGTCACTGGCGACGATCTTGCTTCCCTTGGCGCGATGAGCGCCAGTGACATCACCAAAACGATGCCCGCGGTCGTCCTCACGCAGCCCAACGGGCCTTCCTCGTTCAGCCTGTCCATTCGTGGCGTGACGCAGAACGATTTCGCCGACCACCAGGAGAGCCCCGCAGCCATCTACGTCGACGATGTGTACGTCAGCCAGATGGCAGGCCTCGCGTTCTCGATGTTTGACATGGATCGTGTGGAAGTCCTGCGGGGACCCCAGGGAACACTGTTCGGTCGCAACGCAACCGGCGGTTTGGCAAATTTCGTGACGCGACGACCGAGCGACGAGGCCGGTGGATACGTCGATGTTGTTTTTGGTCAGCGCAACCTGACGCGGGTCGAGGGTGCCGTCGGAGGTCCCGTCAGCGATCGGGTCAACGGCAGGCTCTCATTCGAAAGCAACCACTACGATCCACTTTTCCGCAACATCGCGGGTGGAGCTCCGGACTCCGAGAATGGCAGCGATTGGGGCGTACGCGGCCAATTGCTGATGAAGGACGTCGGCGGCGGAGAAATGCTCCTCAATGCGCGCGCCAGTCGCTCAGACCAGCGCGCCGGTGGTTGGGAACAGTACGCGACCAATCCCGGTGCCGATGGCTATAACCAGTTGGCAGGCTCGGCCAACATCTGGGGCACCTGCGCTGGATGCAACGCCAGCGGGATCCCCAACAGCGCTCCGTACACCACCACCAACAATCGCGCGGGGTATGCGCGTATCAAGACCAGTGGCCTGTCGGTCAAATTCACGAAAAATGTCGACAGTACCACCTACACCGCGATCGCCGACTACTCGAAGTTGAGGAAGGAATACCAGGAGGATTCCGACGTCACGCCATTCACCATTTTCCAATTCTTCAATGGCAGCGATGTGGTTCAGAAGACGCTGGAACTGCGTGCGAATGGCGGTGACAAGACCCTTCAATGGCAGGCAGGACTCTATGGTCTGAATATTGACGGTGCCTATTACGAAGGATGGGAAGGGCCCGCGTTCTTCGGCGCCAGGGAGTTCGTCGATCAGTCGGACACGGGTGGCTTCGTGAACCCGAACAATGGCTACTACCAGACCTACAGTGGCGTCCCCGGTCCCTGGCCTTACAGCCCGAGCCCCTACGTGCCCGGAAGCGGTCCTGGATTTGTGATCGGTGGCGCCTCGCCGGGGCCGGATGGCGGGATGCCTGCCACGCGCGCACCGTACAACCTGCAAACGAAGTCCTATGCCGCATTTGGCCAGGTGGAGTACCGGCTGTCGGACCGCGTCGGTCTGACCTTCGGCGCCCGTGTGACCCGCGACCAGAAGGACTACAACTTCAGTTGGTCGCCCTATGAATATTTCCCCCAGAGCACGAGCGGGCAGATTCTCCAGTTGCACCGTCCCGATGGCCTGCAGTTGAGTTCTGATTATTCAGGCAGCCGCAGCGATACCCTGTGGGCTGGCAAGGCGCAGCTCGACTATCACGTTTCGCCTGACGCGCTGCTCTATGTGAGCTACAACCGCGGTGTGAAAGGTGGCGGATTTACAGCTCCGCTCTTTCCATCCACGATCCAGAACAAGGATGACCTGACGTTCAAGCCCGAGGTTCTGACCTCCTATGAGGCGGGGTTCAAATCAGAGTTCCTCCACCATACGGTTCGCCTCAATGGCGCCGTCTACTACTACGATTACAAGGATTATCAGGCGCTGATTTATACGGTCAGCCTCGAACAGTTGATCGTGAATGCCGACGCGACGCACAAGGGTGCGGAAGTGGACTTGCAATGGGCGCCCAACGATGCCTGGCGCTTTGGCCTCGGCCTCTCCTATGTGGACGCGCTCGTCAAGAATGTTCCGGGCCGTGTCCGCGGCGACTACAGTCTCGTCTATGGAGATTATGTGCCTGGCAATGCTCCGAAAATATCGGGCAATGCCATGGCGCGGTACACGATGCCAATGGCGGGCGGTCACCTGTCATTCCAGGTTGATGGCAACTACCTTTCCCGCTTCTGGTTCAACCTGGCTGACATGCCCAGCGTTGAGCAGAAGGGATACGGAATCGTGAATGCACGCGTCGCCTATGCGCCCGCCGGCGGCAAGGTCGAGGTAGGGGTTTCCGTGGAAAACCTGTCGGACACCCATTACGCCGCCATGGGATTTGACAATACGGGAATCAACGGTCTCGCCCAACGCTATCCGGGCATGCCTCGTTGGGTGAAAGCCCACGTCAATTACAAATTCTGATTTTCCCTGGCGTCCGCGGAACCAATGGATCTCATGGACCAAGTTTGATGAGGAGATGGTCATGATCAGTTTGAAGAAAAGCGCAACGATTGCCGCAGCATTGGCGGTGATCTGGTGTGGCGTTGCGAACACAGCAGAGCACCCGGCGCCGAATGCGACAACCCTCGCGTCGGCCTACGCGACATTGGCGTCCAAGAAGTTCGTAGACCTGACGCATGCCTTCGGACCCTCGACACCGCACTGGAAGGGGTTCGGTGAGGAAACCGTCACCGTGATGTACACGATTCCGAAAGACGGATTCAAAGTGCAGCAATTTACGCATGTAGGGCAGTGGGGAACCCATATAGACCCGCCCGCCCATTTTCACGACGGGCTTCGGACGGTGGATCAGGTTCCGATCACGGAAATGCTCATGCCTCTCGTGGTGCTGGACGTACACAAGAAGGTGGAAAAAAATCCTGACTACACGATTTCGCTTGATGACGTTAAGGCGTGGGAAGCGAAACACGGAAGAATCCCGGAGCATGCATTCGTGGCCATGCGCACGGACTGGTCAAAGCGCTGGCCTGACGACGCCGCCATGCAGAATCGCGACGCCAAGGGGCATGCGCACTATCCCGGGTGGAGCAAGGAAGTCCTCCAGTTGCTCTATGAGGACCGGAAGATTACGGCTTCGGGACACGAGACGACCGACACCGATCCGGGTTTCCAGACGGACAAGGACGACTATTCACTCGAGAGTTATGTGCTCGGCCTCAATCACTATCAGATTGAGATGCTGGCCGATCTGGACAAGGTTCCCGAGGCGGGGGCGCTGGTGTTCGTCAGCTGGCCGAAGCCAGAGGGCGGTACGGGCTTTCCTGCACGCGTGATCGCGATTTTGCCCTGACCTCCCGCGTGGCCGGCGGCCCGACATCGTTCATCCTGTCCCCACGTGTGCAACGAGGACGATTCATCTGGCTGCCGGTCTCCTTCGCAGAGGAGTGTGCGATGGAGGGCGGCAGGCATGACTCACACCACTTCAAAACGGCGGCGCACTCGATCTTGGGTGGCCTCTGTTCACGCGCAACTCCGCCGGACGGCTGTCGAGCGGTACATTTCCGTCCCATCATTCATCGTCGCGGCCGTATAGAAATCGAGGAGACGGGTGTATGCCGAACTACGTGATTGCGCCGGGGGTGGCGCGAGCGGTTGAGGATTTCAAATTGCCGGACAGCCTTGGGTTCGGACTGGTGCTGGCGCCCGTGATGTACTCGCTGGAATATGCGGCCGGCCAGTGGAATCAGGGTCAGCTATTGCCCTATGGGCCGATAGAAATCGCGCCTGGGGCGAGGGCATTGCACTACGGTGAGTTCGTTTTCGAAGGCATGAAGGCCTATCGTGCCGGCACTGCCTGGCCGAATTTCTTTCGTCCGTTGGAAAACTGCCAGAGGCTCGCAAGATCGGCGGAGCGTCTGGCGATGCCGGCCGTCCCGGAAGAGTTGTTTCTCGAGGGCATAGATTCCGTTGCAGGTGCGCTGTCTTCCTGCATCCCGACCGGCGGTGGCAAATCGCTGTATCTTCGACCATTCCTGTACGGCAAAGAACCCGGATATCTGTTGCGGAACTCCACGGAATTTCGCTTCATGGTGATCGCAAATCCAGTGGAGGCCTACGCTAGCGGCCCCATGAGTGTCGCGATCGAGCGCCGCGATGTGAGAGCCGCCGTCGGAGGAGTGGGAGTCGCCAAAGCGTCTGCCAACTATGCAGCGTCGCTACGCGCCTCGAATGCCTCCCTCGCCCGCGGTTACACGATTGCGCTCTGGCTCGACGGGGCGGAACACCGGTACATCCAGGAACTGTCGGGGATGAATTTTTTTGCGGTCATCAACGGCGAATTGCATACCCCCGAACTGGATGGCGCGATTCTGCCGGGAATTACTCGTGACTCTCTGATTACCCTGGCGGGACATCTCGGCTATGTCGTGAAGGAACGCACGATGGCAATCGATGATCTGCTGGCGCAGATCGTGTCGGGTGAATGCTCTGAAGTCTTCGCGTGCGGGACGGCGGCGATCGTGGCTCCCATCCGTGTGCTTGGGGACGTGGATGGCCGGGAATACGCGTTGCGCGAGATCGGGGTGGTGGCGGGCCGTCTGCGTGAGGAACTGCTGGCCATCCAGGAGCGCCGGGCACCGGACCCCTTCGGCTGGACGCGTGACGTCGCCCCATTCAAGGCTGGGTAATTTTGAGGCTTCCGCAAAGTCCACGCGCGGCACTGACGACCGGCCTGGCGGACATTCTTCCGGGTATGCCCGCGATGATCGCCTGGTCACTCATGACGGGCGTGGCCATGGCCAAGTCAGGCCTGTCCCTCGGTCAGGCGACAGGAATGTCCTTGATTGCCTATGCCGGAGCGGCACAACTCGCGGCCCTTCCGCTCATGGTCAGTGGCGCGCCGATCGCGGTGACGATTTTAAGTGCCCTGATGGTGAATCTTCGGTTTGTCATCTATAGCGCTGCCCTGGCGCCCTCCTTGCGAATGCTGCCTATACGGGAGCGACTCGCGTTGGGTTATCTGGTATCGGACATGGGATTTGTGTTTTACATGCGGCACGAGTCAGTGCTGCGTACCGATCCGATGAGGAAGTGGTACTTCCTTGGGCTCGGCCTGATGGTGTTTGCGGTCTGGCACGTGTCCTCGCTGGTGGGCCTGTATGCTGCCGCGGTGATTCCGACCCGGTGGGGACTCGATTTCATCGGTACCCTCGCGCTGCTGGCGTTGCTTGTTCCGATGCTGAATTCAAGAGCCGCCTGGACGGGCGCTTTGGTCGCCGCATCGATCAGCCTGATGCTGCGTACCCTCCCATTTCGATTGGGAGTGGTCATCGCAATTGTGTCGGGTATTGCTGCTGCGGTGCTCACCGAGCGTCCCGCAAGGCCGACCACATGAGTACCGCGGCCGAAACCTGGTGGGCAATTCTGGGAATCGGGGCGACAGGCATCGTGACCCGGTGCAGCTTTCTCGTTTTCGGTGAGCGGTTGGTACTGCCCGCCGCCGTGGAACGTGCCCTTCGTCTGGCGCCGGCGGCGGCGCTGGCCGCAACGGTTGCGCCGAGTGTGGTCATGGCTGACGCGAGTCCACTGGGCGCCTTGCTGAGTCCACGGCTCATCGCGGCCGTTGTCGCTGCGGCCGTCATGTGGAAGTCACGCCAGATGATCTGGTCGATGGCAGCCGGCGTTGCCGTCTATACGGGAATCCGGCTGCTGCTGGCGGCCTGAGCCGCCAACCCGTCATTCTTCCATGAGGAAGCTGCGCAGTTGCTCCGAACGGCTGGGGTGGCGCAGCTTGCGCAGCGCCTTGGCCTCGATCTGACGAATACGCTCGCGGGTCACGTCAAACTGCTTGCCGACTTCCTCAAGGGTGTGGTCGGTGTTCAGATCAATGCCGAAACGCATGCGCAGTACTTTCGCTTCCCGCGGGGTCAGTTGCGCGAGCACTGCATGAGTGGTCTCGCGCAGGCTTTCCATCGTCGCGGATTCAAGCGGAGACTGTACCGAGGCGTCTTCGATGAAGTCGCCGAGATGCGAGTCCTCGTCATCACCGATCGGAGTCTCCATCGAGATCGGTTCCTTGGCGATCTTGAGCACCTTGCGAACCTTGTCTTCCGGCATTTCCATGCGCACAGCCAGTTCGTCGGGCGTCGGCTCGCGGCCCATCTCCTGAAGCATCTGGCGGGAGATGCGATTCAGCTTGTTGATCGTTTCGATCATATGGACCGGGATGCGGATTGTCCGTGCCTGGTCGGCAATGGACCGCGTGATGGCCTGACGAATCCACCAGGTGGCATAGGTGGAGAATTTGTATCCGCGACGGTACTCGAACTTGTCGACCGCCTTCATCAAACCGATATTGCCTTCCTGAATGAGGTCCAGGAATTGCAGGCCGCGGTTGGTGTACTTCTTGGCGATCGAGATGACGAGGCGAAGATTGGCCTCGACCATCTCTTTCTTTGCGCGCCGAGCCTGTGCTTCGCCCACAGCGACTTCGCGGTTGATTTCCTTGATTTCGTTGATCTTGAGGTGCATTGACTTTTCAAGATCAATGATCGACTTCTGTCGGGCCACGACTTCAGGCTTGAGTTTGGCCAGTGCGGCCGAATGCTTGCGCTTCAGCTTGACCTGCTTGTCGATCCAGTCCGGATTCGTTTCGTTCTTGGGGAAGATCGAAATGAAATCCTTGCGTGGCATCCCCGCCTGCTTGATGCAGACGAGCATGATTTCTTTCTCCAGTCCGCGAATGGTCGCTACGTGATCACGAAGGTTGTTGATCAGCGCGTCAAACATCTTGGGAGAAAGTTTCAGTTCCATGAACTGGTCCTGAAGCTTTTTCCGCTGCTTGGCGACCTTGGCGTCCTTCGGCGAAGACCCGTCCAGCGCCTTTACGACCTGCAGGTGCAGTTTCTGGATGGCCGCAAATCGCCGTGCGGCCTCTTCCGGATCCGGTCCGGTTTCTGCGGCTTCCTCGTCTTCGGAATCCTCGTCTTCTTCCTCGGATTCCGCCTTCTCGGCGGCGAGCAGTTTGGGGTTTTGCGGCTGGGCAATCTCGTCGGGCGCGTTGGGATCGACGAAGCCGACGATGATGTCCGCAAGGCGTCCCTGACCGGCCTTGACCGGCTCATATGCGCCGAGGATGAAATCGTAGGTCGCGGGGAAGTTGGCAAGCGCCGAGCGCACGGCATCGAGACCTTCCTCGATGCGCTTGGCGATACGGATTTCGCCTTCGCGGGTCAGCAGTTCGACCGTGCCCATCTCGCGCATGTACATCCGCACGGGATCGGTCGTTCTGCCGAATTCCGCATCGACGGTTGCGAGTGCCGCGGCCGCTTCCTCCACCGCCTCGTCGTCGGTCGCGACCGGGCCGTCTGCGAGGATCAGCGACTCGGCATCCGGTGCCTTTTCGTACACCGGGATGCCCATGTCGTTGATCATGTTGACGTTATCTTCGATCTGCTCCGGATCAACGATCTCGCTGGGCAGATGGTCGTTCACTTCGCCGTACGTCAGGAAGCCCTGCTCCTTGCCTTTGGCAATGAGCAGCTTGAGCTGGGATTGACGCTCGTCGGGGACGCTGGAGATCGGCGCCGCAGATTTCTTTTCGCTCAAGGGGGGAGCCCTCAGGGGAGGCGGGAAAATAGCCCGGTAGTCTACACCGACAGTGATCAAATCCCAAGGTTCCGCGAGGGAAATCAGGGGGTTGTCAAGAATCGTGCCGTCGTCTACCGCGGGCCGGGGCCGCCGCCTCGCGGACGTGCCTGAAGTTCCCTAAGTTCCTGTTTTTCGTCGTCCGTGAGCCCGTCCGTGCCGGCTTTCATGATCAGTTCGTCGATCCGGCGGTCAGGCCCCGCCTCACGGGTCAGGCGTTCCACCGTGGCGATGAATTCCCGCAGTGCCGCCTCGGCAGGCAGGTCCGGCAAGGGTTGCGAGGCCAGTGCCAGCAGCCGGCCGTGCTCCGGCCGATCCCGCCAGCGCTCGACGAGCTGACCGGTCGACAGGTCCGGCGCCTCGTGCAGCATCTCGATGATGTCCGCCAACACCTCGAGGCCGCGTTCTCCCCCCAGTCGCAGCGACTCCGGGTCGCGCACACCGCGTGCAGCCGACGGGTATTGCAGGACGTGCGCCAACGCCTGGCTGAGGAGCGAGCCACGCCCGGTGATGGGCCTTTGGCGGCGCGTGTCGATCACAGGGGTGGCAACGCCGCCACCCAACCCAAGCAGCGCCGCGAGGCGCGGCGCACTCATCCGGACTTCGCGCGCGAGGCGCTCGATCAAGAGTTCGCGGTACACGCCGGCCGGAACCTTCTGCAGCAGGGGGCGGGCGGTTTCGGCAAGCCTCGCCCGGCCATCCACGCTCGACAGGTCGTTCTCGGCTGCCAAATGCTGGACCAGATACTCCGACAGCGGCATCGCAGCCACGACCCTCGCTTCGAAGGCTTCGCGGCCCTCGGCGGCGACCAACGTATCCGGGTCGTGGCCGTCTGGCAGGAACAGGAACTGGATGCGCTTGCCGTCCTTGGCAAAGGGCAGGCAGGTTTCAAGGGCTCGCCATGCCGCCTGTCGGCCGGCCCGGTCGCCGTCGAAGGAAAACACGACGTCCCCGGTCACCCGGAAAATACGGTTAAGGTGCTCGGGGGTGGTGGCAGTCCCCAGGGTCGCCACGGCGTAATGGATCCCCGCCTGTGCGAGGCGCACCACGTCCATGTATCCCTCGACCACGAGCAACCGGCTGATCTGGCGTAGTTCCTGACGGGCCTCGTACAGACCGTAAAGTTCGCGTCCCTTGTGGAATAGCGGCGTTTCCGGTGAGTTCAGGTATTTCGGTTCGCCCTGATCCAGGACGCGTCCGCCAAACCCCACGACTCGGCCCCGCGTGTCCCGGATCGGAAACATCACCCGGTCCCGAAAACGGTCGTAAAACCCGGGCGGTTGGGCGCGCTGGCCTTCCTGCGCCCGCTCGATCACGAGGCCGACCGTCAGCAGGGCCTGCCGGCCCGCCTCGGTGGCTCCCAATTTTCTGAGGACGTTGTCCCACCCCGCCGGCGCGTAGCCGAGGTGATAGCGCGCCGCCGTTTCGCCCACCAAGCCGCGCTTCTTGAGGTACTCCTTGCCGCGATCGGAATCGCGCAACTGCTCACGGAAATGCTGGTCAGCCGCGGCCATCAGCGCGTACAGATCATCCAGGTGGCGTTCCGGAGAGTCAGCGGAGCCTCCCTCACGCGGCACTTCCATCCCAAGTCGGCCGGCCAGATCCTCGACGGCGTCCGGAAACGCGAGCCGGTCATGCTCCATCAGGAAGCTCAGCGCCGTGCCATGCACTCCGCAGCCGAAGCAGTGATAGAACTGTTTTTGCTGGGAAACGGTAAAGGAAGGGGTTTTTTCCCCATGGAACGGACAGCAGGCCTTCCACTCGCGTCCCGCCTTCTTGAGCGGAATGCGGCTGCCGATCACCTCGACGATGTCGGTACGGGCGATGAGTTCGTCAATGAAGCTGCGCGGGATCCGGCCGGACATGGCGGTCCCTCGGTACGCGGGCGTCAGCCGCCGAGCAGTGCCTTGACGCGCGCGCCGACGGCGCCCATGTCGGCACGACCCGCGGCCTTGCCCTTGACGACGGCCATGACCTTGCCCATGTCCTTGACGGACGTTGCGCCGGTTTCGCCGATGGCTGCCTGAATCAGGCCATCCAGTTCCGCTGCATCGAGTTGCGCGGGCAGATAGTCCGACAGGGTGTTGATTTCCGCCGATTCCCTGGCGGCGAGGTCGGCGCGACCGCCAGCCTCGAACTGGACGACCGACTCGCGTCGCTGCTTGACCATCTTTTCGATGACCGCCAGCGTCTGGGTGTCGTCCAGGGTGATTCTCTCGTCTACTTCACGCTGCTTGATCGCCGCCTGCAACATGCGGATGAGGCCGAGGCGGTCCTTGTCGCCAGAGCGCATCGCCGCCTTCATGTCTTCGGTAATGCGTTCGCGCAGCGTCACGGAATTCGTCTCAGCGCGGCGCGCGAACGCCGTCGCGGGACGAGCGCTTCAGGTGACGCTTCACGGCCGCAGCCTTCTTGCGCTTGCGCTCCTGCGTGGGCTTTTCGTAGAACTCACGACGGCGCAACTCCGTGAGGACGCCGGCCTTTTCGCAGGCGCGCTTGAAGCGACGCAGGGCGGCGTCGAAATATTCGTTCTCGCGGATACGTACGCTCGGCATTGAGGTCGACCTTTGACTCGGTAATGACACCCGACTACCAGTCGGGCAGAGAGCCGGTTAGTCTACGGATGTCGTGCCTGAAAATCAAAACCTGCCCGCCGAATGCCCCTCGAGGCCCCTCTCCCTCACGGTTCTGGGGATCGAGTCCTCGTGTGACGAGACAGCCGTTGCCCTGTATGCCGGGTCGAAGGGGCTCCTGGCCCAGCGGGTGTATACCCAGACTGACCTGCACGAAATCTGGGGGGGTGTGGTGCCCGAACTGGCCTCCAGAGACCACGTACGGCGGCTGCTGCCCATGCTGGCAGCCGTGCTGGAGGAGGCCGGAGTGGGGCCTTCCGATATCCAAGGGATTGCCTACACCGCCGGCCCTGGACTCATCGGGGCGCTGTTGGTCGGCGCGCTGGTGGGGGCCAGCCTCTCCGCCGCTTGGGGGGTGCCGGCGGTGGGCATACATCACCTCGAGGGGCACCTGCTGGCCCCGCGGCTGGAGCCGGACCCGCCTGATTTTCCATACCTCGCGCTACTGGTGTCGGGCGGGCACACGATGATCGTGGACGTCCGGGGTGTCGGTCAGTACGAGGTTCTGGGGGAGTCTTTGGATGACGCTGCGGGTGAAGCCTTCGACAAGACGGCCAAACTCCTCGGCCTGACCTACCCCGGTGGAGCGAAGTTGGCAAAATTGGCGGAGCAGGGTCGCCCGGGCGTTTACCGGTTCCCGCGTCCGATGCTCGACCGGCCCGGTTTCGATTTCAGTTTCAGTGGTCTCAAGACGGCCGCGTTGCTGGCCCTGAAGTCCGCTGCCGACGACCCGTCGGCCCGCGCAGATCTCGCGCGCGGCTTCGAGGATGCGGTCGTGGATACGCTGGTCACCAAGGTGGGCCGGGCCCTCGAGGCAACCGGGCGGACAGTGGTGGTGGTGGCCGGGGGT
>CAXBRZ010000039.1:0-13235 GCA_963978075.1 uncultured bacterium
GAGTTCCACTTCGTCGCGAAAGTCGATGGAGAGGCCGAGTCCTTTGACGAGCGTGCGGCGCAGCGCGAGACTCATGACGCACCTCCGCGGCCCTCGGTGCCACCCTCGCCGACCTCCGGCTCGCGCCGGTACTCGAGGACCTTGAAACCGAGCGGATTGGCCGTGCGCAGTTTCAAGTCGTCGGAGGGCCGGACGAAGCTCGTCGACAGCGTCGCGACCCAGTCGTCGGTGCGCTCCTGTGCGCCTGGTGCGGCGAGGATCGAGCGACGGAAGCGCACCTGCGCGACCGCCGCCCCCTCCTCCCTGCGCAGGAACGCGATGGAGCGCAGCTGGACGGTCACGCGACTGCCGTCGGCATAGCGGTTGAGCGGCGAGTCGGCGTTGCTGCGCGCCCATTGCCGTGACCAGGCCTCGTTCATCGCTGCCGTATGGAAGGCGCCGGTGTCCTCGTAATCGGCCTGCGCGAGCGCCGCGATGTAGCGCTCGCGGCGGATCACGTACTCGCCAAGGAGATGACGCAGCACCGTCTCCGGCAAATCCGCCTCACCCACATAGCGCGGCACCACGTCGACCACGCCGGTCGCGGTGTCGACACGCACCACGTAGGGCTCCGTGCGCTTGAGCGGCATGGCGACGACCAGCGCCGCGGCCATCACCCCGGCCACCACCACACCGGTCGTGGCGAGCAGCGCCATGGCGCGGGCACGGCGCCGGTCCTGGCGGCGCTCGTCACTGAGCCACCGGCGCACCTCGGCGTAGTAGTCGGTCGCGTCATCCGCCATGGGAGCCTCCCGCGTGGACGCCGTTCACAGGTTCAAAGGGCCCGGCACAGGGCGCGGGTGTCGCACAGGCGTTGAGCAGCAACACGCCTGCCAGCAGCAGCCATCGGACAATCACGGCACAATCCTCCTCGGATGGATCAGGGTGGTGGACGTCACCGGCAACTCCGGTGGGAAAAGCGAACCGTTGACGCGCCGGCCGACCGCACCGACCGCATGGCGCAGTCCGGCCACACCGCGGTCGACCACGCCCTGGGTGGCGAGCGCAAAACCCCCGGCCAGACGCGCGGACATCGGCATCACCTGCAGGAGCACGAGGATCACGAGGCCCGCGGCGAGCGCGAGGTTGAGGGCATCCACGGTCAGGAGGTCTCCGCCACGCGCGACCGTCTGGGCGGCGTAGGAGGACAGCAGGTCGAGCAGCAGGGTGGTCACCATCACGGTGAGCACCGAGACGAGACCATAGTTGGTCAGTTCGTGGATCCACGCGTCGAACAACCGCCGCGTGGCATCGAAGAGCGTCAGCAGGATGAAGAGCGGACCCAGGGCCAGCAGCACCGACAACGCGATCTTCGCCAGCGAGATGAGAAAGAGCGTGTACAGGCAGGCGAAGCCGACCAGGAGATACACCAGCAGGCCTGCGATGTAGAAGCCGCCGTCGCCGGTGAGCAGGCTGCCCTTGCCCCACAGGGTGTCGGCCACGCCGCCGCCCTGCGTCCAGATCGTGTCGATCAGGGCCACCGGGCTCTGCGCACCGGCGAGCGCCGCCGCAAGTTCGGTCGGACCCTGATAGAACACCGCGACCAGCACGTCGTGATAACCCCACAGGTGCAGCGCCACACCGAACACCACGAAGAGCGTGAAGATCCGCTTTACGCCCTCCATGAACGGCTCCTCGATCTGCCCGCGCAGGTGCATCCATCCCCAGAACATCACGTAGAGGACACCGAGCGTCCCGGCCACCGGCGTCAGCGCGGCGGCAAGATCGGCGGCGTGCACGCTCACGTAGGCGGCAAGCCGCGCGTCCAGCCAGGTCCAGAAATCCTGGAAGAACATCAGGGCACCGGATTGGTGGGCATGAAGCGCGTCGCAAAGCGGCCATGACCCTTCACCACCGCCTCACGCGTCGCCAGCTCGCGCGCGTCCCGCTCCGCCGCCGCGTAATGATCGAGCGTCGCGATCTTGGCGTTCTCGTTCTGCAGCATGCTCTGCTCGGCGGCGATGCGCGCCTGCAGGTCGGCGATCGCCTTGGCGTCCGGCGCGGCAGCGATCCGTTCGATCAGCACGCCGAGGGAAGTGAACCGCTCGCTGGAGTGGGCATAGGCCTCGCTCATGAGGGCCTGGCGCATCGCGATGGTCTGGCGCAACGCACCGAGCCGTGCCACGTCGGCGGGTGGCAGCTGCGCGAGATCCTGTGCGGTGAGTACGGCATTGCCGGAGACGTACTGGCCGATGCGTGTGCCTAGCACCGTGTAGGGGCCGCTGCCGGCCGCCGTCGCCACGAGGCCCGCCGCATCGAGCGGCAGGTAGTTGCGGTCCGCACTCGTGAGCGGCAGAAGCTTGTCCATGCCGCGAAAGCCGGTGAGCGCGATCCGCGTCTGCTCCAGTTGCAGCAGCTGCATGCGCATCGACATCAGCTGCTGTTGCCAGGCATTCATCTGCTGCACCAGCTGGTTGACGGCGGCGACGTCGATGACGGCGAACTGCGCCTCGGCCGGTGTGGCGAGCAGATAGGCGCCGGTGGCCAGCACCGCGGCGACGAACGAGGTACGGATCTTCATGGGGTCTCTTCCTCCGGGTCAGGGGTGATGAAATGCGCCAGCCAGGCGGAGGCCTCGGCGCCATGTCGTTCGATGAGGGTGCGGACGGCCTGCACGGTGACGGTGCGGCCGGAGAGCACGCGCAACTCGTCGTGCAGGCCCTGCAGGTCGAGTTCGGCCACCACGCCGTCACGCCCCTGGCGGATGAGGAACCGGCGCGAGCCGGGCGTCAGTTCGGTGCGCAGCAGTTCGAACTCGCGCTCACCGAGGCCCATGCCGTCGACATAGTCGGCGTGCGTCGCATCGGGATTCGGGAACAGGATCTTGGTCGGCGTCTGCTCCACGAGGGATCGGGCCACCCGGCTGCCGAGGATGTCGCCCGGACTTTGCGTCGCGAACGCCATGACGGCGTTGCGCTTGCGCCAGGTCTTGGTGCCATCGGCCGCGAGTTCCGCAAATTCCTCGCTGCCGATGAGTTTGGAGAACTCGTCGATCCACGCCACGAGCGGCCGGCCGTCGAGCAGCGACTCGACGCGCTCGAAGAGGTAGGCCGTGAGCGGCGTGCG
The DNA here is from genome assembly GCA_963978075.1 of uncultured bacterium. GTDB lineage: Bacteria > Pseudomonadota > Gammaproteobacteria > Steroidobacterales > Steroidobacteraceae > CAIKZZ01. Next base: position 3,106 of record CAXBRZ010000039.1, read on the forward strand.
CACGAGCGGGTCCTGCAGGATCTCCGTCATGTCAAAGCCGACGAGACGCGAGTGCCGCAACTGCCGGCCGATCTGGTCGGTCGGATTGTCGAAGGCCCACGCGAGCGGTCCGCCCGAGGCCTCGCACCAAGGCCGAAGGCGCGCATGCGGGCCGTCTGGACTGGTCGGATCCAGAAATTCGAGCAGCCGCGACAGGCGTCGGGCGGCGGGCTCGAGCGCCAGGAGGCCACCGAGCGCCTCGTCGACCTCGGCCTCCTCGCGCACCGTGAGCGCACGGCCCGGGCGATCGAGCAACATCAACAGCCAGCGGCGCAGGAAGGCGCGTTCCCCCTCGCCCTCGCCGATCTGCAACGGGTTGCAGCCCGTCGGCAGGCCGCGGCGCAGCGGCAGGTAGATCCCGTCCAGCGCCCGAACCAGCACCTCGAGTCCGCAGTCCTTGTCGAAGAGGATCTGGGTGGTGCCGGTGCGCTCGAGCAGGCACACCAGAAAGGCAATGAACACCGTCTTGCCCGATCCGGTCGGACCGCAGACGAAGGTGTGGCCGGTATCGCTGCGCGATCCACCGGAGGGATCGCGCGGGTCGGTGGCGTGCAGCGAGAAGTGTTAGAGCGTACCGGCGCGTGTGCGCAGTTGCGCCAGCGACGGTCCCCAGTGATTGCCGCTCGCCCGCCCGCCCGGATAGGCATGCAGCGGCGCCAAGGCGGCGAAGTTGCGGCTCGTGATCGGCGCGAGCCGCGGGCGCTCTGCGTGATTGCCCGGCAGCTGTGCCCAGAAGGCCGGCGCGACGGCAAAATCCTCGCGGGCCGTGAGGCAGCCGACATCGGCCAGCATCGAGCGCGCCTGCGCGATCGACTCGTGCAGAGCGGCGACGCGCACCCGCTCGCTGCCATCGCGTTCAAACGGAGGCGTGAGGACCTGCAGGCTCCAGTGATGGTCGCCCATGACGAACTCGCCGCTCGCCAGCGCGTCGATCGCGGTGCGCAGTGCCAGTACCTGCGAGACCGCGGCATCGCCTGCGTTGCCGAGGCGCTGCGCCTGGCGGTCCATGAGTCCGAGCGCGGTGCCACGACCGAGAAAGGTGAAGCTCTGCGTCAGCACCAGCGGAAACGGCGCGGCGAGCAGGCCGTCGAGCATGCCGGCACGCGTCGGGTTCGGGTACTCCTTGAAGCCGAGGAAGGCGGCGAGTCGCGTCCACGTCGGCGCGCGGTACTCCACCGTCTCCCAGCCGAACAGCAACCGCCCGGTGCCGAGCAGTTGCGCGGCCGGCGCGACGTTCAGCGGCACGCGCTCGTCGCAGGCGTTGACGAGGCGGGCGAGGAATTCAAGAAGACGGGAGTAATGGCGTCGCCCCTGCTCGTACACGCCCAGCGCCACCGGCTCGTAGGGAGCGAGGTTGGCTTCCAGCGTGCGCGAGAGATTGGCCATCACCGCAAGCGCCGCCGCCTGGTCCTCCTCGTGCGCGGTACGTGCGACACGCGACAGCGCGGAGGGCTTGTAGACGACGCTCACATAGAGCGTGTTGCACATCAGTTGCCCGGCATCGAGCCTGTGGCGGTAGCGCGCGGCAAGCCGGCCGGCGAAACCCGGGGTACGCCGCTCGCGCGGCAGCGCAGGCGCGTGATCACGTATCACGTGGGTCCACAGCGAGATATTGGGTGAGGCCATGCTGCGCAGGAAAATGTTCAGCCGCTCGTGGGCCACCTCAAGCTCGGCATCGCTCAGGCATTCAAACGTCTGCCCGCCGAGCGACCAGGCCGCGAGATACGCGCCGGTCTCGAGACTGAGCACCGTGGGCGTCACGTGCTGGCGGTACGGAATCGCCACGGCCGTCGCACGATCGTCATGGCGCGGCGATCGCGATGCACTCAGCATGGCGCGACCTCCGCAACGACCGGCGCGATTTCCCGTGCGCGGGGCGAGCACGGTCCGAACGGGCCGTAGGTGAGTGCAGACCAGGGCGTCGCCGCGCCCGCCCCGGCCTGCACCCGCACCAGCGCCCACACCTTCAGCAGTTCGAAAAACCTGGGCTCGCTGGCCGACACGCCGAAGACGAGTCCGTGGATCGGAATCGCGGCCAGAAGGCTGAGCAGGTTTCGCGTCACGAGGAACAGCTCGAGCGTAACGAGCGCATTGACGATGAGTGCGGCGTAGGGCACGCCGAAGCGCATCGCCGGACGCGTCATTCCCACGAAGAGCAGGTCCGTGCCGACAGGCAGGCGCTGGGCGGGTGCGCTCATCTCACACTCCGCCGAGCGTGCGGATCCAGGTCACGACCTGCGGTGCGCCGAACACCAGCAGGATCCCCATCGCACCGCCGAGGGCCCAGCCCCAGCTGATGCGGTTGAACCAGGCAGCGACACCGAGGCCCATGACCGCGATGACGGCCACTGGCGTCAGGGTGGTGAGCAGGTCGGTCTGAAAGGCCGTCGCACCGGTCGAGAAGGGACTGGTCTGGGCCAGGGCCGGCGTCGCGGCCAGCACCAGCAGCGCCATGGGAAGGGTTTGGATCGGTCGAATCTTCATCGTCATCTCCTCCGTGGTTGGGAGGCGCAGCATCGGCCCGCGGGCGCGCGCGGTGTGAGCGTGATTTGTGGCGCGTTTGTACAGAAATTGGTCTTGCGCGAACGTGTCTCGACCGGTTACGCGCGCGCGGTTACCCTGACGGCCTGACCTGTCACGGGAACGACTCCATGGACCACGCACCGGAACTCGAATCGGCCGCGCGACTGCTCGCGGCCAGTGACGATTACCGCGTCATCCGCCGCCTTCTCTCGCACGACACCTTCGCACCGTCTGCCGACGGACCCACCGCGATGGCCGTGGTCGTCGATACGGAAACCACCGGCCGGTATTTCAGCGACGACGCAATGATCGAGATCGCGCTGCTGCGCTTCGAGTACGAAGTGGCCAGCGGAAAGGTCATCCGGATCCTCGATACATACTCGTGTTTGGAGGATCCAGGCCGCGCGATACCGCCGGAGTCGACCGCCGTCCACGGCATCACCGACGCCATGGTGGCGGGGAAGGTCATGGACGACGCGCGCGTTGCGGCCATCGTGGCCGATGCCACGCTCGTGATCGCCCACAATGCTGCCTTCGACCGGCCGTTTCTCGAGCGGCGCTTTCCCCTCTTCCGCTCGCTGCCCTTCGGCTGCAGCCACTCGCAGGTCGACTGGTCGGCCGAGGACATCCGCGGTACCAAGCTCGAGTACCTTGGCTATCTCTACGGATTTTTCTACGACGCTCACCGCTCCGAAATGGACTGCCGGGCACTGCTGGAGGTGCTCGCACATCCCCTCCCCGTCAGCGGCGTCACCGCACTGAAGCGTTTGCTCGAGGCAGCGCAGGAGCCTCTGTTGCGCCTTTGGGCCACAAACTCGCCGTACGACAGCAAGGACCGGTTGCGCCAGCGCGGCTACCGCTGGGAGGCGCCGGTCAAGACGTGGTGGCGGTTTGTGACCAAGGCGGAGGGCAAAGCCGAGTGCGAATGGCTGAAGTCTGAGGTCTATGGCGGTCGCGCCGCGCAGGTCGAGGTGGAAGTGCTCGACCCCTTGGTACGGTTCTCGCACCGCGCAGGTCCGCGCAAGCCCAGGGTGATCTGACCGCGCGGGCCGGTGTCCCGCGAATTAGTGCACAAACACGGTCGATATTCGCCTCACGCAACGTGATGGCTTCAGGGCAGGCTCCTGAATCCGATCGCAGCATCTGGAAACGGACGTGCCGAGGCTCGACCTTGATGTGCCCTATCACGAGCGTCATCTGGCGCGTCAACTCGGCGCGCGCTGGGACGCGTCACGGGGTTGCTGGTTCGTGCCGTCGGACATGGACCCCTCGGCGCTGCTCGGCTGGTCGGTCGCAAGCGAACTCGTCAACGTCCGCGCCCATCGTTACTTCCTCGTGCAGCGGCTGCTGCCGTGCGCGCACTGTGGCGCGCGGACGCGGGTGCACGGGATCGTGCTGCCCAGCGGTCACGAAGTGCGTGTGCGTGCCGATGCCGAGGAGGACTGGGAGCGGTCGGACGAGCCGACGCTGCTCTCGTTCGTCACGCAACTCGAGCCCCCCGTTCGCGCGCGGCTGCGTGAGGCGTCCCTGTGGTACCAGCCCACGGGACCTCAGGGGTATTTCACCAACCACTGTGAACGGTGCCGTGCGGCGTTTGACGAGTACCGGCTGTACGCCACCGCCGGAGCCGGCTTCGAGGTGCTCTGCGAGGATGAAGCGGCGCAGATAGAACTGACCCTGGTGGCCAGCGGCTTTGCCGGAAGTGCGGAACACTTCTCCCTCGGCGTGGTGTTTCTCGAGGCGATGACCCGGCGCTGAGGCGTCACGTCAACGCGCAGCGCATCACGACCATGCCGGCACGCTCCGGGCGGATGCCCGGTGTGGTGATGGCGGATTTGGCGTAGGCGACGAATCCCGCCGCCTCGTAGCGTGCCAATACCTGCGGCAGGTCGGCCATCGCCCGCAGCCAGATCCACTGCCGTCCCTCTGCCCTCGCCCCTTCCACCGCCCGACAGACCAGTTCGGTACCGATGCGTCGGCCGGCGCCCTCGGGGCTCACGTACACCCGCTCCAGATACGCCGCGTCCGGGCAGGCTTCGCTGTCGGCGCGACGGTGCCATTTGAGGAAGGCCAGATCCTCGCCGTTCGCATGCACGATCTCGTACACGAGGTTGTCGTCGGCCAGTTCCGCGGCGAGCAGCGCCTCGTCGAAGGCGTCGTTGAGGTACGCCGCCATGGCGCCGGGCTGCCAGAGGTAGTCGTAATACGGCGGATAGCACTTCCAGGCGAGTCGCTGCAGTCGTGCGGCATCCGAGGGCTGCAGCCGGTCGATCTGCCATTGCGCTGTTGCGGCGGTGTTTTCCGTTCCGTTCTGCTTGCTCACGATGCAATCATCCGAAGGATCTTTTACAGGGAATAACAGGGGATACAGGAGGACCCTGCAAGGCGCTGATTATACTTGGAAAAAAAGGGTTTTTACGGAGAGATGCGACGCTTCCGGGCGAGACTTGTGACGGGATTCCTGGCGGCATGCGACTCCCGTGCGTGAGAGATGTAACGCGTCAAGGGTGGTGCGATGGCGTCGTGGAAGCAGGCAAGAACGTTTTAAAAACAAGTACTTACAAGCACCCCGTGAGAGATGTAACGGGGTCGGCAAAGGCATGTGAAAGTACCTGAATTTAATGTGTTTTTTCGTCTCCGCACCGATGGCAGGGCGGTTTTTGCGTGAGAGTTGCAACGCCGCCGGGGCTTCAGCGGGATTTCGGGCGGCGCGGCAGATGTGGCCGCGAGGGCAGCAGCGTCACCCCGCCTTCGTTGAGACTGACATTTGCCTGCGGGTAGACGGCCCGCACGCGCGCCAGCGAGTCGAGGAAGAAGCGGCGGAACTGGCGCAGTTCGGCATAGGCGTGGCCGAACTGGTCGGACAGCTGCTGCCAGGTGACGGTGCTCGGCCGGGTCAGGTGGAACAGGCGGTGCACGAGCCAGGCGTAGACGTCGAGGTCCATCGGGCTCTTGCGCAGGGCGCGGATGGCCGCGGTCGACAGCGGCGCGGAGCGCTCCAGGATCGACTGGAACAGCACCGAGGACAGTTGCAGCGTGCTGCCCTGCCCCACCGTCGCATCCTCGTCCCACCACAGTCGGGCCTCTTCGGCAAACAGGGCCTGGCGGATGTGCAGGCCGGTGCGGCCGCTCGCGTCGCGGATGTTCTCGTCGATGGACAGCGTGCAATGGATCAGGCGCAGCAACTGGTTGGCGTATACGCGCAGGTTGCCGCGCTCGCCGCGGGTGACCGGCACGTCCAGCAACCGCAGGAACTCATGCACCGATTTTCCGAGGTAAATCTCGGGCGAGCCGGTGCGCACCGCCTCGCTCGCGCAATAGATCGTGAGCAGGCGCGCCGGCACGCCGTACGGCAGCCCGGTGTCGGGTCGCGTGGTGCCCAGCGTCAGTTCCAGCCAGCCGTTGCGGCGGGTGAAGGTGGCGAGGTCACGCGGATCGGCGTGCGGGAACGAGCACTGGATCAGCGGCACGTAGTGAAACGAGATGCCCTCGAGTACAGGGCCTGTCTCCGGCGGGGCCGACGGGCCGGTGGCTACGGGCAGGGAGGGAGGTGCCACAACCGGGGGCCGCGCGGGGCCCAACTTCGGCGGTGTGACGGCCCGAGGGCCCGGCAGCTCGGCGCGCTCAAAGGCCACGTCCGGGAACTCCGGGAACAGTTGGCGCAGCATAACGACGGGATGGCCATCAGCCACCAGACGCGACAGAATGCGCGGGCGCGAGTAGCCGGCAGCCGCATATCGCTGCATGGCAGCGGCCAGTTCAGGCGGCAGGTCGGTCGTTTCGGTGCTCACGTGCGCAGGATTCTGCCTTTTAGCCCGGTGGATTGCACGGATTTCTGGTAGATTCCCCTGAAAATCCGTGGGTGAGCCCATCACCGGGAGGACAGTGTGCCAGTGACCCCAGCGATTGACAAGTTGCAGTCGATTCTCGAGTACAGCGAGAACTTCCTGTCGAAGATGCACGAACTGGGACAGGCGCCGCATTCGCGCAAGTCGCTGCAGCGTCTCTTCTCGCCCTCGGAGGCGGCCGAGATGGTCGGGCGTGACCGCACGACGCTGGCGCGCGCCGAGGCCGAGCTGAACGTCGCGCCGCCCGTCCGCAATCCGGAGAACAACCGCCGCGTCGGCTACACGCTCGAGCAGATCCAGGCCTTCCGCGGCCACTTCGGCACCCTGCCCTGGCGCGACGAGGCCACGGACCGGCCGGTGGTCATCGCCTGCCAGAACTTCAAGGGCGGCGTCGGCAAGTCCACCACCTGCATCAACTTCGCCCATTACCTCGCGCTCAAGGGCTACCGGGTGCTCGTCATCGATACCGACAGCCAGGCGACCACGACCTCGATGTTCGGCTATGTGCCGGACGAGGAGATCCGCCAGGAGGACACCATCCTCGGCTATCTCGACGGCACCCATTCGACACTGCAACCGGTGGTGCGGCGCACCTACTTCCCGAACGTGGATCTGGTGCCGGCCTGCCTTGCGCTGTACGAGGCGGAGATTGCGCTCGTCATCCACATCGCCGAGCAGTCCTCGCTCGAGGCACGCCGCGAGGTCTTCGCGGAACTTGGGTACGGCATCCAGTCGGTGGCCGACCAGTACGACGTGGTGTTGCTCGACTCGCCGCCCGCGCTCGGCGTGATCTCGCTCAACGTTCTCCTGGCGGCCGACGCCCTGCTCGTTCCGACCGCGGCGAAGATGTTCGACTTCTCCTCGACGGTGCAGTTCTTCCGCATGATCCGCAATTACGTGGCACAGCTGGCGCCGGAAAAGAGTTACCGCTGGATCTCGGTGCTCACCACCCTCTTCGACCAGCGCTACGACAGCCAGCGCCAGTTCGTGGATGTCATGCGTGCCTGCTTTGGCGAGAGCGCCTTCCAGCGGGTGTTTTTCCACGCGGCGGAGGTCATCAACGCCTCGGCGCAGTTCGTCGGGCCGTACGAGCAGGTCAAACCGAACCGCAAGGTGCTGGACATGATGGACAGCGTGTTCGGCGAGATCGAGACGGCGATCCTGCGCGAGTGGCCGTCCAAGCGCGAAGCACTGCATGCCAAAGGCATCATCTGAGGGGGACACCATGAACAAGCGACTGTTTGGCGGAGCGAAGCTCGGAGACATTGCCAAGACTGTCCGCGACCGTGCGGACGCGGCGCCCGCGACGGCGGAACGGCCCGCCTCGCAGGCCGTGCTGCCGACGGCCGAACTGGCCCTGCAGGGGCGGACCTCGCCGGGGCTGATCCGCGAGACCATCCTCTCGGTCGACCCGAAACGCTGCCGCGGCTGGCGCCTGCACAACCGCACCGACAGCTGGTACACGCGCGAGCGCTGCGAGGACCTGATCCGCTCGATCCCGACCGACGGCCAGCAGGAACCGGCGCTGGCGCGGCGGTTGAAGGACGATCCGGACTTCGACTTCGAGCTCATCTACGGCATGCGCCGCCGCTACGCCTGCGAGGCGACGGGCACCAAGCTCAAGGTCCGCGTGATGGACATTGCGGACATGCAGGCGGCGGTGCTGATGCACCTTGAGAATGCCGATCGGCAGGACATCACGCCGATGGAACGGGCGATGTCCTTCCAGGCGCAGCTCGACGCGCGGGTGTTCCCCACGCAGGAAGCGATGGCCTCGGCCCTGAATGTCTCCAAGGGCCAGGTGACGAAAATGGTGAAGGCGGCGCAGCTGCTGACCCTCGCGCCCGTCGCGGCGTTGTTCCGCGACCGCTCGCTCGTGCCGGTCGAACAGGCGTACAAGCTGGTCTCGCTGATGGACCGGCCCGGCGCGCGGGATGTGGTGCTGCAGGCCGCCAAGAACCTGGGTCGCCGGGAGGAGGAGGGCGGACGTGATCCGCGGGCGGTGCTGAAGGCGCTCTTGGCGAGCCTCGACCAGTCGCGCAAGCTCGAGCCGATCCGCCGCGAATACAACGTCGGCCGGGCAGGGCGGGCGATCGTCGTACGCAATGCGCGCGGCAAGGTCACGGTGGCGTTCCCGCGCGGCGTCGGCAGCACGGATCGCGAGGCGGTGCTCGCGGCCATGGAGCAGATCCTGAAGGACCTTTCCTGACAGCCCCGACCTGAGGTTTCGAGACGAAACCTCTGTAACCTATTGATTTATAAAACGAAACAGGTGATATGACTACACGCGAAATCCTGACGAAACCGGCCGCGGCCGTCGGATCGAGGCGGCGCGGCGGGCGCGTCCGAGACAACTGTCCGTCATCCCAAGGCTCTGGCCGCCGTGGAACATTCCGTGAAACAACACTATTCGTTAACCCGTTGAAAAATATCGGATTGATAGCCTGCAGCGTCTACCTTCCCGGGGCCTCGGGGGCGGGGCGAATCAGGTTACGGAAAATTTTCCATAACGGGTTGGAACCGCTATACTGGCCTCCATGCGGCCCCCCTTGCTGACTGACGAGATGATCTTGAGCGCCATCCGCGACCTCGCGCCTCGGGGCCGCATCACCGGGACCGCGGTTCGGGCGCTGCTTGCGCAGCGCTTTGGTGCGCGCGGAGGGGTTGCGCGCGTCTATCGCTTGCTGGCCGCAGCCTCCCGTCCGTCGGCGACGCCTGCCGGCGGGCGGCCGTTGGTCGAGGGTCCGGGGGAACCGACGCTGGCCTCGGCCCTTGAGCGTGCGGCGCTGGCCGAGGAACGCGAGCTTGCCCACCAGCGGCGCTGGCTGCGCGAGACCGAGACCCTGAAGGAACGCCTCGCCCTCGCCGATCAACGCCGACGCCAGGTGCGCGAGCGGCGCGAGGTCGCCCGAGGCGCCGACGGAGCCCTGCAGGGGCACCACCGGCGTGACCTGGCGGTCGAGCATCGCGACCAGCATCTCGACCACCTCGGGGCGCACGCCCGAGCGGCCGTGCGCGAGCGAGGCCGCGCGCAGCAGGAGCATGGCGCGCACCACGTCGCGCGGCGCCGCGGGACCGACGCCCGCACAGTGCGAGCGCAGCAGGTTCACCTGGAGCTGCGCGACCTGCTCGCCGGGGATGTGACGGTCCTTGAGCTCGCCGAAGCCGGTCGTCACGCCGTAGACGACGCGCTCCTGCGCGACCGCGCGGTCCACGACCGCACGACTCGCGAGCATCCGTTCGCGCGCCTCGGCCGCCAGCTCCACGGGCGCGCCCTCGCGCGCCACCGCCGTCGCGCCCTCGCTGGTGCCGGCCAGCACCAGCCGCAGCAGATTGGGCCGATCCAGGCTGCGGCTGCCCAGGCCCACGCCCACCGCCTGCGGCACCAACGCCGGCGCTGGGCCGAAGCGCTCCGCCAGCACAGCCATCAACGCCAGGCCGGTGGGGGTGGTGAGCTCGCCGGGGGGGAAATCGCCCGAGGCCGCAAGGGGCACACCACGGCGCCGAGCCAACTCGAGCACCGCCGGCGCCGGCACCGGCAACGGCTCCACCACCCGCGCCAGCAGATTCCGGTCCGGAACCTTCGGGAACAGGTAGAACCGCACGGCCGAATTCACGTCCGACGTCTTCCCCACATCATCCACCACCAATTTCCCCGTCAACCGCTTCGCCCCCGCGGGAACCGACAGCAGCACCGCCTTCCCAAACGGTGTCACCACC
>CAXBRZ010000040.1:0-13052 GCA_963978075.1 uncultured bacterium
GGTGGGCACCGCCGAACTGCAGGCGCGGGAAGTCCCGCTGCACCTGGCCCTGCGCGTCGACGAGGCTCTCCTTGCTGAAGCCGTGCGTGCCCAGCGGCAGCGAGTAACTGACCTCGCGCATGGCGATCTGCCGGGCCAGCAGCAGGTCCAGCACCGACACCGTGCGGGTGTCGTAGACCGCCTCGCCACCGCTGGAGGGCAGCGCCTGGCGCTTCAATCGCTATGCGGAGCGCGCCCTCGAACGACGCGCCCTTGCGCTTGTGGTGCGTGCACGTCCCGCTGTCCTTCAGCGGCGGCGGCCAGCACTTGAGCATGCACTCGCCCTCTTCGTAGGCGAGGGTGCCGTCGGGGTAGTAGGCCTCGGCCGGCGAGCCCGCCGGGCGGAAGATGCCGAGCACCCGCATCGGCTCCGAGCCGGTGTTCTCCAGCGAGTGAACGAGCCGGGGCGTGAGATGGATGCACGACCCGCGGCGCAGCGGCTCGTGCAGGTCTCCTGCACGATGACCTCGCTCAGCATGGGCAGCGCGGGCTTCAGGCGATCCCAGATCCACTTGGCGATCATCTCGCTGGTGGGGTTCTCGAGGCCGGGGATCTCGTTTAGGCACTGATGGTCGAGCCGTTGCTCGATTGGCGCGGTCGCCGCCTTGATGTCGCCGTAGTCGACCAGGTAGCCCTTCTGCGGGTCGAGCGGGCCTGCCACCACCACGTCCACCTTGAAGCTGTGGCCGTGCATGTGGCGGCACTTGTGCCCCTCGGGGAAGGTCGGCAGCCAGTGCGCGGCCTCGGCACGGAACTTCTCATAGGCATCGCGCCGGCTGCCGGGCTGGTTCAGACGCCGTGTGGCCTCCGCCAGCAGGTCTGCACGGGCAAGTGCGCCCAGTTGGTCGCGGTCGATCAGACCTTCGTCGGCCAGCGTGACGAGGTCCACGAGGCCCGGGTCACCTGCGTGGTTCGAACGTGCGAAATAGGGGGAACGGTCCTCCCCGACGGGGCCCAATGGCAGAAACTGCCAAACCGTGAAGCCGCCCACCTGCAGCCAGTCGACGAAATTGCGAGCAGCCTGACCGAGTGCGCCATGCGCCGAATCCGGCAGTGAGGTCGGGTGCAGGAGCACTCCGGCGCGCCGGCGGTCAAACACTTTGGACATCGCATTCGTCATTCAATCATCCTCAGCCCAGCCCCCTTTGCGAGGGGGGTGCTGGCAACACAGTGTACGCGTCAAGGGAAGTCAAACGGGCCGGGTCAAACGAGCGCCTGCAGCATCTGCGGCGTGACCAGCACCACGCCCTTTTCCGTCACTTCAAATCGGCTGGCATCGTTGTACGCATCCACTCCGATCTGCATGTCGTCAGGGACAATGCAGCCTTCGTCAAGAATGGCGCGACGAATGACACAGCCCCGGCCGATGGATACGCGGGGCAACAGGACCGAGTGTTCGACGGTCGAGCATTCCTCGACCCGCACGTCCGAGAACAACAACGAGGAACGGACGTTGGCACCGGAAATGATGCATCCTGCCGACACCATCGAATTGATGGCGGCACCGACCCGCCCGCTCGACGGGTCGTCCAGGATGAATTTCGCCGGAGGGCGCTGCAACTGGTACGTCCAGATCGGCCATTCGTCATCGTAGATGTTCAGTTCGGGCCGAACATGCACAAGCTCCATGTTGGCTTCGTAGTACGCATCGAGGGTTCCGACGTCACGCCAGTACGCCTGCGCCTTGGTGCGCACATCCTGAAACTCGAAGGCATAGACCGCACGCGATTCCAGTGCCGTCGGAATGATGTTCTTGCCGAAGTCATGGGCGGACGCCTGCTGTGCGGCGTCGTTGGTCAGCATGCTGTCCAGAAGGTCCGCATTGAAGATGTAGATCCCCATCGAGGCGAGCGCGATATCAGGCCGGCCCGGCACCGTCTCGGGGTCTTTGGGTTTCTCGTTGAAACGAATGACCCGATTGTTGGTGTCCACCGACAGAACGCCATATTCCCGCGCCAGTGCCTTGGGTACTTCGACGACGCCGATCGACACATCGGCGTTCTTCTCCACATGCGCCGCGATCATCGGGCCATAGTCCATCGTATAGATGTGATCGCCTGCCAGAATGAGCACGTACTTCGGCGAGTGCGAGCGGATGAACTCCAGATTCTGGTACACGGCATCCGCCGTGCCCTGGTACCAGTGTGGGCCGGTTTGCTGCTGCGCCGGAATCACGCTGACGAACTCGCCGAACTCACCGCGCAGATAACCCCAGCCGCGTTGCACGTGCTCGATCAGCGACTGGCCCTTGTACTGGGTCAGCACCGCGATCTGGCGGATGCCGGAGTTCACGCAATTGGACAGCACGAAATCGATGATCCGGAACTTGCCGCCGAAGGGCGTCGCAGGCTTCGCGCGACTGATCGTCAACTGTTTCAGGCGTTCTCCGCGGCCGCCGGCCATGATGATGGCGAGCGTCCCGCTGGTCAGGCGCGAAACGTATCGTCCGGAAGAGGCGGCAGGTACACGGGCGGTCATGGGAAAGCAGGTCCTTTTTTGGCGCTATGTTACCTTGCGCCCATGCCCCTGCAACCTACTCTACCGTGACTCCGGCACTACAACGCGCGCTACAAAACTGGGTCGTGGATCTCGCGGCGATGGGCACGGGCGAGGGCCGCAATGTCGGTCGGGTGTTGGGCGTGCACGATATGGGCCGGCAGGTGCTGGTCCTGACGCAGGTGGACCCGGAGGCCACCGAGATCCGGCTGGAGGGACGCCGGCGCATGACGCGCTGCAGCGAAGGCGGAGTCTACGCGTGGCTCGGCGACCGGGCGAGCTTGCCCCGGCACTATCGGATCCGATGGACTGACCGTCACGGCGACCGCCACGAGCGGGTGGACCCTTATTGCCTGCAAAATCAGCTTGCGTGGGCGGACCGCTCCGATTTCTGGTCCTCACGGCAGCACACGGCCGAGACGCTGGGCGCAACACCCGCCGAAGTGGAGGGCATAGCCGGCGTCCAGTTTGCCGTCTGGGCGCCGCGGGCCCTGGGGGCCCGCGTGACCCTTCCTGACGGGTCATTGCCGCTGCGGCACCACCCGGTGACCGGCGTCTGGTCCCTGTTTGTGCCGGGGATTCCGCTCGGCTGTGCCTACGGCTTTGCACTGGACCTCGTCGGTGGCCGCACCGTCTGGCACACGGATCCCTGGGGGCGCAGATTCGAACCCCGCCCCGGCTGGCGCGCCCTCATCTCCACCTCGCCCCGCACAGCGGCACAGAACGATCGACCGGCGTGCGCAGCGGTCGGGCCACGCGCCGTGAGCGTGTATGAGTTGCATCTGGGTTCCTTCCTCCGCCGGCCTGCGGAGTCCGCGTCCTACGCCGCACTGGCCGAGCGTGTTGTGCGGCACGTGGCGCCACTGGGCTTCACCCACGTGGAACTGCTGCCGATCACCGAACACCCCCACGAAGGGTCCTGGGGCTACCAAGTCACGGGCTACCACGCACCCACCCACCGCCACGGCCCCCCCGAGGCGTTCCGGGATTTTGTGGATCGCGTGCACCGCGCAGGACTCAAGGTCATTTTGGACTGGGTGCCGGGCCACTTCGCCGGTGACGCGGCGGCCTTGGCCGACTTTGATGGCGCACCCCTGTACGAGCACGCCGATCCCGAGCAGGGGCACCACCATGGCTGGGGCACGCGCGCCTTTGACCTCGGGCGACCGCAAGTGCGGGCCTTTCTGCTGGCGAGCGCGCGACACTTTCTGCGGGACTACGGGATCGATGGCCTGCGCCTGGATGCGGTTGCCGCCATGCTCTACCGCGACTACGACCGGCCCGAGGGACGGTGGAGCAAGAACCGGCTGGGCGGGCGGGAACACCTTGAGGCCATCGACTTCCTGCGCGAACTCACCACGACCTTGCATGACGAGTTTCCGGACGTGCTGCTCATCGCCGAGGATTCTTCGCTTTTTCCTGGCGTGACTCACCCTGTTTCCCAAGGGGGGCTTGGCTTTGACTACAAGTGGAACCTCGGGTGGATGCATGACTCACTTCGGTATTTTTCCGAGGACCCTCTCTTTCGCCGGCACCACCACGCAATACTGCCTGCCATCGCCGACTATTCACGACGCGAGCGCGGTCTGCTGGCCTTGAGCCATGATGAAGTGGTGCATGGCAAGCGCTCCCTTTACAGCCGCATGCCGGGCGATGACTGGCAGCGCCTTGCCAACCTGCGACTGCTGCTGACCTGGCAGTGGACTCATCCGGGGGCGAAGTTGCTGTTCATGGGGGCGGAACTCGCAAATCCCGACGAATGGGATCACCAGCAGGCCCTGCCATGGGACCGCCTTGAACTTCCGGGCGTGCAGGGACTCCTGCGGCTGATCGGCGACCTGAACCGGTTATACCGCGAATGCCCGGCATTGAACGCCGACGACATGGACGGTGAGAACCTTCGCTTCATCGCCTGTCACGATGCGCTGCGTTCGGTCACGGTCTTCGAGCGCAAGGAGGGAGACCAACGCCTCGTCATACTCCTGAATGCCACGCCCGTCGTGCGTGAGTGCTATAGCGTCGGCTTGCCCGGACCGGGCGTATGGCATGAGATCTTCAATTCGGATTCCCGCCTCTACGGGGGATCGGATGTCGGCAACCTCGGCGCGATCGTCTCCAAGCGGGATCCGGCCATGGGAGAGCCCTACAGCGCCACGGTCCGACTGCCGCCACTCGGCGCGCTGATTCTGGCACACAGCACCTCCCCTTCAAGCGAGTTGCCGGTGACGCATTCACAAGGTGCCGCGCCGTCGCCCTGAGAACGTGCCCGTGCCATACTCTTCGGAACATTGCCCGAGGAAGAGTCCCGTGATCCGGAATGCCTCAATGCAGAGAGTGAAGATCCCTGTCTGGACGAGTTTCCTTGCCCTTCTCGCGCTTTTGGTCCATTCCGTCGCCTCTGCAAACCCCGATCAGAGTCTTTTTGAAAAATGGCCCACGGGCGAAGTCACGATTCGCGGGGCACACCCCACTCTGCGCTTTAAGGTATGGGTCGCCGCAACCGACGACCATCGAGAGCAGGGGCTGATGTATGTGCAGCACCTTGATCCGGACCAGGGCATGCTGTTTGTTTTTCCAAGTCCCGACATCCAGACATTCTGGATGAAGAACACCTATGTTTCGCTTGATCTCATCTTCATCGGACAGGATCACAAGATCATCAATATCGCAGAGCGCGCCGAAACGCTGTCGCTGAAGCCCATTCCCTCCACCGGGCCCGCGATCCAGGTGCTTGAACTGCTGGCCGGCACATCCAGCCGGCTCCATATCGTCAAAGGAGATACGGTCTCTTTTGGCTCCAGGTGAGTGCGGATTCGCTACTTCTCGTAGTGGAACCTTTCCACCCAATAGGACAGCAATTGGGAAATTGCACCTAGTTCCGCGTCGTAGTTTCGCCAATGCTGAACGGTACGCCGGCTAAGACCGCCGGCGATCTGCGCGGTACTGGGCGTCGCGTAGGGTCTGACTTTTGCCCGTCCTGCGAAATCCGCCATCACCTGACTCCACTGCAGACCGATGAAGCGGCAAACGGCATCCATCTGCCCCTCGAAATTGGCGACCAAATCCTCATGCCGTACTTCCAGGACGGACATTCCCGACAACTTCAGGCACCGATCTGCGAGATGCATCACGGCGTTGTAGTAATTCGCGGCGCTGTCCAAGGAAAGGAACTCATACATCGGCGCACTCATCCTGAAGCGCCGCCGGTAGCAGCTCAGCACCACGTCTCGTGGGTCGCGCACCGCAAAGATGATCTTCGCGTCTGGAAACAATTTCGCAATCAGCGGAAGCTTCAAAGTATTGAGCGGGTACTTGTCGACGAAGACTTTTCCTGCGAGATCCACGCCTTGGGCCAGAACCGAGTCCCAGTAGGCATCCCGATAATGCTCAAGCTCGGCCTCCGAGGCCGACATGAGGTCGTCCAGATTTGAAGGGTCCCGCAGATAGCGCCTGACCCCGTCGATCAGGGACTCTTTTTCTTCGAGGCTTGCGACCTGAGGGCTGCCTGTCAATATGACTTCCAGCAGCGTGGTTCCTGACCGTGGAAACCCGATCAGGAATACATGGCCCACCGCCGCACCGTCTCGCTTGGCGGTTGCCCACTGCGCGGCATTCGTCTTGTCCAACGTTTCGATCAAACGATGCACGTAGCCGTTGGCCGACAACGAAGGGGCGTACGTTGCCCGGTGCCTCTCTCGCAGCAGTTGGTTAGCGTGCGTGTAGCTCGCGAAGGCTGCAGCATAATTGCCGGTCGAGTCCTTTATATCTCCTTGCATCGTCAGGGCTTGTGCACGAACTTCGTCGTCAAACGAGGCGTCGCTCAGAACGGCCTCCATTGCTTTTTCCGCAGCTGGCAGATCACCTGAGGCAATGTCGGCGGCGGCAAGCGCGAATACGGCATCCACCAGCGCCGGTCTTTTCTGAAGTGCCATTTGCGCAGCGACC
The DNA here is from genome assembly GCA_963978075.1 of uncultured bacterium. Classification (GTDB taxonomy): domain Bacteria; phylum Pseudomonadota; class Gammaproteobacteria; order Steroidobacterales; family Steroidobacteraceae; genus CAIKZZ01. The sequence goes on from CAXBRZ010000040.1 coordinate 6,481, forward strand.
CGGGCGCGCTGGTAATCCCCTCTGGCGCTGGTCACCGCCGCCAACCCGGCAAGCGCCATCGGATCGCCCGGATCAATCGCCAGCGCCCGCTGATACGCGACCTCCCCAGCCCCCAAGGCCCCCATCATTTTCAGCGCATTTCCTCGGTTCACATGGGCGAAGGGAAGCGACGGATCCAGCTGCAGGACGCGATCGAATTCCGGCAAGGCCTCTTCGGCACGTTCCATCCTGAGAAGCAGCAGCCCTTTCGCGTTTCGACACGCAAAGTCATCAGGCGCAAGGGTCAAGGCGCGATTCAACGTCTCCAGCGCATCGTCGTATCGACCCTCTTCTTCGAGGTTGATCGCAATCAAGTTCAGTAGCAATGGGTGGACGACTCCGTCGGCCAGCGCAGTCCGGGCGGCCAGGATCGCTGCCTTGAGTTGACCTTGAGCCGCCAGGGCATGGACGGACAGAACCCGGTTGCGCTCTGATTCATTCCACATGACTTCGGTCTCGGATTCGGATCGCACAAAAGAAAACGGCGGGACTGGCCCGCCGTTCTCGTTATCAACGCGTCGTTCTGTTTAGAACTGGACCGACACCTGACCGAAGATATAACGCCCGAGAGCGTCATAGTACGACGGCCACGTGTTGCCATTTCCGCCACCGAGGTTCGACGAACCAATGATCGGCGGATCCTTGTCCAACACATTGTTGATGCCGATGCGCATCGTCGTCTTGTCGTTCACCTGGAAGGAGGCCGACAGGTCGAGGTAGCTCCAGGCCTTCAGGTGCGCGTCCGTGTTGGAAATGCAATAGAGTCCGGGAATTGGCGCTCCAGTGGAGTCTGTCTGCAAGCATGCAGCCGGATTCGTACTGCCATCCACGCTGAGATTCGGATTGGTGCTCAGCCCATCGACGGTTGCTTTGCCGAAGTAACGCCACGACACGGTCACATCCGTACCATGCCAAGGCGTCATCCAGGTGGCATTCATCGTATGACGCCACTTGTAGTTCGGCGCTCCGCAGGTGTTGCCATAGTAGCCAATACAATCAAATCCAGTCTCCGGATGCGACTGCAATGGCACGACATAGTAGGCGTTGGCCTTCGTTCCGACGAGGCTCGTGCGCAACTTGCCGGCACGGCCAAGGTCAAACGCGTACGACAATTCGATGTCGAAGCCCTTGGTCTGCAGCGAGCCATTGTTGCTGAGCGGATCGATGACGTAACCATCGTTCGACACCCAGAGCGAACCGTTGATGTCGCGGTGGATGAGGTCGCAGAACAAGCCCTTGTTTCCACAAAGGTTCAGAATCGTTCCCGGCCCGATATTGCTGATCGTGTCCGTGATCTTGATGTCGTAGTAATCGATCTGGGCGCGGAAGCCCGGCAGGAACGACGGCGTGAACCCGATACCGAACGTCTTCGTCGTTGCGGTTTCAGGCTTCAGGTTCGGGTTACCCCCGAAGTAGCCGTTGTACTGCGCCGCCGGGTTCGGATCCACCTGGCCATAGAGGTGTGGATCCAAGCCGGTCGCCTGACATTGCTCCGGCGAGAACGTCGGCGATGGAGCATTTGCGCAAGGATCGCTCGAACCGTCAAGACCGACGTGCTGAGGTGCGTAGAGTTCGACGATGTTGGGAGCACGAACCGCGTGCGCAAAGCTGCCGCGGACGCGGATATCGCTGACCGGCGACCACTCGAGACCGAACTTGTAGCTGTTCGTCTGGAAGCCGATCGAGTAGTCCGAGTAGCGGAACCCGGTTTCGAAGGCCAACGACTTCGCGAAGGGCTTGTCGTCGATCAGCGGGAGCCGCGCTTCGATGAACGCTTCACGCGAAATCACCGCACCGGACACGGGCAGGACAGGCGAGCCGCCGCCGGCCGCATCGCCCAACTGGTATTCAAGGTCAGGCTGGAAGTCGGAGGTCACTTCGCGCCATTCCGCGCCGATGTTGACCTTGAGGCCCGAGCCTGCGCTCGGAACCTTGACGCCATACTTGCCCAGATCGCCGGTGATGTTCGCCGACAATTCCTGCTGCGTCGTCTTGCCGATCGACACCAGCGGGGTCGAGATGTACTTGATGGCGTCCTTGGTGACGCCGCCCGGCGTCCAGATGTTGTAAGGGACGCAGTTCTTGTCCGTACCCGTCAGAACGGAACGGCAGACCGGCGCGTTGGTCGTCGGATCCGTCACGACATCCAGCGCATTCTTCATGCGGGAGATGGACAGGTCGTTCAGGTAGGTTTCATTCAGCTGGGTGATGCTGTTCGAGTAGTAGGCATCGTATTCCCAGACCGAATCAATCTTGCCCTTGGATCCCAACACATACCGCCACGAGGAGTGCGTGAGGTCGTCAATACGCGGTCCGCCTTCCACATTGCGGCGACCCAGGAGGAGATTGATATTTTGGTCAGGATTGAAATCGACCGTACCCTTCAACGTACACCACTGCGAAACTTCCGCCGCGCTCAACAATGGATTTCCGCAACTGGTCTGGTAGGGGCCGGTGCCATAGAACGCACCGGAAGGCGCGATCTGGGCGAGCGTGTGGTCATAGACGTACTGGATTTCCGTGTAGACGTCCGCGTGCTCGTTGAACTCGTAGTGCGCGAAGGCTCCGGCCGCGTAGCGCTCGTCTGGCCGCATGTAGTAATTGAGTGGCCCGTAGTTGTACCGGTAGGCATTACCGAAACTCTTCAATCCGGTACCCGCGCTGTTCGGGTAGAGAACTTTGCTTCCGCCACCAGTGGTGGAGTAGCCAGGTAGAAGCGCCCCGGAGTTTGGGTCGACAGCTTGTGACTTAGGAACTTGCGAATATGTGCCGGTGTCCGGGTCCTGGTACACGTAGACAGTTGGAGCGTTCACGCCGTGGTCATTCACGAGACGGGCACGACCCGGATACGAGGTCGAGGAGCCCGACACCGTGAACCGGCCGTCATAGCTCGAGCTACAGCAGTAACCCGAACCGAGGGTTGCCGCGCTGTAGTCGTACTTTGACTGCAGCACACCCGCCACATTGCGATAGCTCGCGTAGGTCGTGACGTTGCCCTTGCCGTCGGCGGTATTGAAACCGAACATCGCGGACACGTCTTTCGTGAAGCCCGTGTGCACATGCGGCGGCGCGGCAGCGAAGTTCTGGCCGTTGTTCGAGTTGAAGTCCGACAGGACTTCCTGCACGCCCATCGGGTCGTGCTGCTTGTGGTCGTAGAAGCCGTAATTCGTGGTGACCTTGAAGCCCTCGAAATGATCGTTGAGCTTGAAGTTCACAACGCCGGCCACAGCGTCGGCGCCGTAGACGGAGGACGCGCCTCCGGTCAGCACTTCAACGCGCTCCACCAGTTCACTGGGGATCTGGTTGAGGTCGGACGCGCTCGTTCCCGGATCGCCAGGGCCCAGTCGGCGACCATTGACGAGGACGAGAGTGCGGTTGGAACCGAGTCCGCGCAGGCTGACGGTCGCGGTGCCGTCCGAGCCGTTGGACACGGCGGAGTTCTGCGCCGCGTAGACCTGCGGCAGGGAGGTGAGCATGTCTTCGATGCGCGTGATGCCACGCTGCTCGATGTCCGACGCGCTGACCGCAATGACCGGGCTGATCGAAACCTCGTTCGGGGCCGCGATGCGGGAACCGGTAACGACGATCTCTTCCAGCACATTGCCGGAATTCGCTGTTTCAGCCGCCGACGCGGCACCGGAAGCGGCAGCGATGGCGCCGGTGGCAAGTGCAAACCGAACTGCAGACTGCAGCTGGTGGTTGCGGGAATTTGACATAGTATGACAGCCCTCTTTTGATGATGTCGCCTCGCCAGAACTCTTTTCAGTCCAGCGAATTTCTCAAACGAATCCTGAAGTTGAAACCACTCTCGCCACTGGATCCATTGCCCTGCAATGTCCCCCCCAGTGGCCCAGTTCCCCCCGCCCAGACACACTGGAACGGACAACATCGAGCACTCGCCCAACTTTGCCGCAGGACGATAACGCACAGTGTTACAAAAAATCAACACGTGATCCTGATTGAATCGCGGCAGCGGAGTCCGCGTTGGTTCGCTGGGTTGCATGCGAGCACTTTTTTGCACGAATTTTGATTCTTAACCAAATGATTAATATATAAAATTTAAATTTTTTCCAGGCAAATAGGACGCCATTGCATTTTTAGCCTCGTCTGCGCGAACGCGCTGCAAAGGCCATGCAGCAGGGGGCAAAACGGCCGAAATGTTGCGCTTAGGCAACAAAACTTCCGTCTGCCTTTACGTAATTGATCGCTGACCGCACCATAGCGGCTCGTCGACGAGGCATGTTTGGGTGTCGGCACAGGTGATTCATGGTCCAAAAGTCAGTAATCCAGCGCTCCGTTGCTGAGTTCCAGGAGTTGGTGGCCTCGAAAATGGCCGCCGGCCACACCGCCGCTGCCGCCGCCGCCGCACTGCAATGTCGCGAGAGTCACCCCTCCAATCCCGTCGGCTGGCTGCTGGGCAGTTTTGTCGCGCTATCGGCGGGCCAGAACGACGACGCGCTGTCGCTCGCCAGCGCGGGGCTGGTGATTGACCCCAACGACTTCCAGTGTGGACTGCAGCGCGCCGAGGCACTGCTCGCGCTCGGGCGCCGTGCGGAGGCCGTCGCGGCGGTGGACGAAGCGGTCCAACGGGTCGGCCGTGTCCCCGCTGCCCTTGACGCTGCCGGCACGTTCCTGGTGCACGCAAGCGAGCATGATCGGGCGTTGACCTTGTTCGACGGGGCGGTCGCAGCGGCTCCCGACGAACGTCGTTACCGAGCGCGCCGTGCGATGGTGCTCAGGTATCTGGGGGAATTCGACCGGGCCGAAAGCGATTATGACTATCTGTTGGCCCTCGATCCCACAGACGCCGAAGCGCTCAAGGCAAGAGGCGAACTCAGGCTGCGTCATGCGTCCTTCAGTTCGATCTCGGACATGGAAGCCGCGCTGCTTGCGCAGAACGACGCAGAACAGCAGATTGCGCTGCGTTTCGCGCTTGCGAAGGCACATCACGACGCGGGTGACTATGCCGCCAGCTGGCGGCACCTGAGTACAGGGAACCAGCAGCAGCGGGACTTGCTTCGTTACGATGCAGAGCAGGATCGGCAAATTTTCGACGCCATCATCCAGTCGTTCCCATCGGCGGACCACCCGGGCGACGCAAGCGACTCCACCGAGAGCCCCATCTTCATCTTGGGGTTGCCCCGGACCGGCACAACCCTCGTGGAACGCATCCTCGGCTCTCACTCCGAGGTCCATTCGGCCGGAGAATTGGCCGCGCTGTCGGCAGCAGCCGGCAATGCGGTCAACAAAATCAGACCGGTCGAAGATCTGGACTGGATAGGATTCTCGCTGTCGCTGGGAGAGGTGTCTCCGCGGGAGGTTGCCGCGGGCTACCTGCGAGAGTCACAGGCCTGGCGCGGCACTAAACGTCGGTTTAGCGACAAGCAGCCAACCAATTTTTTCTACTGCGGGCTCATCCAGCGTGCGTTCCCTCAGGCGCGGATTGTGCACCTGACCCGTCATCCGATGGCGGCCACCTACGCAATCTACAAGACCCGATTCCGCCGAACTTACCCCTTTTCCTACGACATTACGGACATCGCCCGTTTCATCATCGGTTATCGCCGACTGATGGCGCACTGGCACTCGATCATGCCGGGGAAGATCCTGGACATCGCTTACGAGGACGTGGTCCTGCACCAGGAAAAAATGACTCGGACGTTGCTGGACTATTGTGATTTGGGCTTCGAACCCGAGTGCCTCGCCTTTCACAGGAATCCAAACGCGAGCACGACGGCCAGCGCGAGCCCGACGCACAGCGTCAACGCCATCCGCCAGCCGTAACCCAAAGCCAGCAGTGGCATCACCGCCCCCGCCAGCACCGCGCCCAGAGGCACCCCGATCTGCTTGATCGACATGATCAGACTGGTGTTCCCAGGGTTCGTGCGTGGCCCCAGAATGTGCGAGCTCGCGGGTGTCATCGCCCCATACCCCGCCCCGATCGCCACCGGCCCCAAGGGCGCCAGCGCCGTCCAGTCCGACAATAAGCACACCAGCCCGAACCCGTTCGCGCCGATACAGAACAGCGCCACCCCCATCCCACCGAGACGATGCAGCAGCACCGGCACCCGCCCGCCCGCCACCCGCGGCGTGTCCATCCACCCAAACAACTCCTGCAGCCGCACCGCCAATACCGGTGCCGGCGGCACACTCTCCGCCGACGCCGGAAGCGTATAACTCAGCTTGATGTGCGACCCCGAAGGCACCTCAATCGTCTCCGGCGCGTGCTGCTCCAGCAGGCTGCGAGGCAGCATCACCCACGCAGACTGCTGGTCGGCCGCCGGCGACGGCGAGTGCTGCTGCTGCTGCGGATGAAGATACCTTGGCATGGATAGATGCATGCCAATGGGTGATAGGCAAGCCAGCATCTCTGTGGGGACTTCTGTTTGAAAGTCCGCTGCTCACACGATCCAAGGAGATTCTCTCTCTCGAATTCGATCACATATCGACAGAGGTAAGACAATTTGTGGGAGAAGCGGTTGATCACGCCATTGGTTCGAGAGCTTCTTTGACAGTGGTAGATACGACGCGGC
>CAXBRZ010000041.1:0-12932 GCA_963978075.1 uncultured bacterium
GGCATCCGGCGCGCGGTACTCGTGATCGGGCCAGAGCATCAGCTCGTCCGCGACTACTTCGAAGGAACGGCGAGCGGCCGTCGGGTGAAAATCGATTTTGCCATCCAGCAAGCACCCCTCGGTACTGCCGACGCCGTCCATGCTGCCGAGACCGCTGTCGGAAATCAGACGTTTCTCGTCATGAACGGCGACAACCTATATCCGCAAAGTGCCCTCAACAATCTGGCTGCGCACGGCACTCGGGGCCTTGCCTCCTTCAGTGCCGCATCGCTTGTTGCTGACAGCGGAATCGACGCGGAACGTATTCTCAAATTCGCGCTGCTCGACATCAGTGCCGACGGTTGCCTCATCGACATAAAAGAGAAACCCGCGCCGGATCATCCACTGGCATTGCGTGCACAGAAATGGGTCTCGATGAATCTCTGGAGTTTCACGCCAGACATCTTCAAGGCCTGTCGCGAGGTCCATCGCTCGCCACGTGGCGAATTCGAGTTGCAGGACGCTGTGCGATGGGAACTCACGCACCAGCGGGCTCGGTATGACTGCATTGCCTGCGACGGCGCCGTGGAAGACTTGTCCAGCCAGGCGGATATTGAACGCGTTGGGCGCGTCCTTGCTGCCCTTGATCCCCGCCCATGACCCTGTACTACCGTGTTCCGGGGCGCATCGAGTTACTCGGGAAACATGTCGATTACGCCGGAGGCACGTCGCTGACCTGCGCTGTCGACCGCACATTGGCGGTCCGCGTCGAGGTGCTCGAGGAGCCCGTTGTACGGTTGCATTCCACCACGCAGCTCTCAGTCCAGTTGCCATTGTCCACAGGCGTGGAAATACCGACCGAGACGTGGGGCACCTATGCACGCGCGGTGATCAGGCGGCTGTGCCGCGATTTCCCCGAGTTGCAGCGCGGGATCGAAATCACCATTTCCTCCGATCTACCGTCGTCAGCCGGCCTGAGCAGCTCCAGCGCCCTCACAATTGCCCTCGCCACGGCGCTTGTGGATGCGAATGGACTTGAGCAGCTGGCGCGATGGCAAAAGGTTGTTCCCGATCTCGCCGCACGAGCGGAATATTTTGGCGCACTCGAGACCGGCGCGCCGTTCGGTCCGTTTGACGGGGATGAGGGCGTAGGCGTGGCCGGCGGAGCCCAGGACCACGTGGCCATCCTGTGCGCCCGGGATCGACACTGCGGCCTCTTTGGTTATCTGCCCGCCACGGTGCGACGCTACATACCCTGGCCCGAGGACTATCTGTTCGCAATTGCCGTCAGTGGCGTAGAGGCCACCAAGACGGGCAACGCGCGTGCCCTTTACAACCGGACGTCGAATTCTCTGAGGGCCTTGCTGGCAGCCTGGAACGCCGCCAGTGGCAACACGCACCACTCGCTGCAGGCGGCCCTTGATGCGTCCTCGCAAGCGGAACCGGCGCTGCGGAAACTTGCCTTTGCAGGAATAGGGCCCTATGAAGGGACCTATCTCGGCCCGAGATTCGAGCAATACCTCGAGGAGTCGCGCAGCATCGTTCCCGGTGCCGCCAGTGCGCTGGAGGCAGGCGACCTGCGGGCCTTTGGCGAATTTGTGGAACGCTCACAGAGCCTTGCCGAATCCGGTCTGCGCAATCAGGTTCCGGAAACCAGCGCACTGGTCGTCAAAGCCAGAGAATTGGGTGCGGTAGCGGCCTCGGCCTTCGGTGCAGGCTTCGGCGGCGCTGTCTGGAGCATGGTGGCAAGGGAAGGCGCCGACGCATTCTTGACGGCCTGGCGCGGCAGTTACCTCGCCTCGTTCGGCCAGCATGGGCAGACCTGCCGGTTTTTCCTGACCTCGCCGGGTGGACCCAGCGCCCGATATGTCGCCGGGGACCTCTGAGTGCGTCTGTTCTGCCTTGCGTGCGGCATGGCGAACTTTCGCTCGGTCAGGTCGCATTCTCGCCACCGGCACCGCGCGGGGCCGGACATGATGAGACACTCTGCGGTGCCACGCGGTTACCGTCGATAAGTCGTCGACTGAAAGGATCAATCGAGATGCGGGTACTGGACACCGATGTGCTGGTCATTGGAGGTGGTACGGCCGGCTTTGCCGCCGCACTCGCGGCCGCCCGCCACGGACACCGGGTCAGCCTCATGGAGGCGACCTCCAAGATTGGCGGAGTAATGGCGTTTTGCCCGGGCATGCCCTGGGGCGGCGGCTACCCTGTCGGTCGCTCGATCGGCGGGATCTTCGACGAACTGACCGAGCGACTGGTGCGGGCAACGCCGCCAACGGCACTGGTCCGTCCTTCGACGCTCGAGAATTTCGGCGCCGAGGTCATCTATGACCATGAGGCCGCCACCTTCACCATGTTCGAGATGCTTGAGGAAGCGGGCGTCCGGATACACCTCAACACCATCGCCGGATCGCCGCAACTCGACAACGGCCGGATTGCAGCGGTGGACGGATTCGACCGTCGGGGCCCCCTCTCGTTTGGAACGGGCATCGTGATCGACTGCTCCGGTGACGGTGACATCTCGGCCAAAGCCGGCGTTCCCTACACCGTCGGCAACGGCAGTGGCGACATGATGGGGGTGACCCTGTCGTTCACGATGATCGGCGCTGACTGGGAACGCGTCTTTGCCGAGGACGACCCCTACTTCACCCGGTATGCAACCCAAGGCATCGCGCGCGGCGAACTGCACCCCGATCTTGCGCAGTTGTACCTCATGAAGGGGTTTCATCCGGGTGCCGTCTTTTGCAATACGGTCCACATCCGTGGCGTGGACGGTACGGATCCTGACTCGGTCACCCGGGCAACCCAGGAAGGACGCCGGCGCTGCCGCGCGCTGGCGCGCTTTCTGATCGAGTCCGTACCGGGATTCGAGAAGGCGCGGATGATCGATCTGGGTCCTACCGTGGGCGTTCGGGAAACGCGTCGGTTGCAGGCGCAATTGCGGGTCACCGGCGACGCCATCGCCCGGGCGACGAAATTCGAGGACGGTATCGTCGCCTGCGACAATCCGGTGGATGACGTGATGCGGGGCGACGGCGGCGCAATGACGCACGATGCTGCCGTCACCCACGGGGCGTACTACACGATCCCGCTGCGCTCCCTCATCCCGCAGTCCATCCCGAATCTCCTGTTTGCCGGGCGGCTGATCTGCGCCGACGCGGTCGCCTTCGCCTCCGTGCGTGGCATGCCGCAGTGCATGGCCATGGGTCAGGCCGTCGGGACGACCGCTGCCTTCGCCCTGTCACGCCAGTGCCCCGTGCAGGAAGTACCGCATTCTGCGGTCGTGGCCTCGCTCGTGGCGCAGGGTATCAACCGCATCGGTGACGGGATCCCGCACGCAGCCTGAGCACAAGACGCCAGGGCGCCTAGACGAGGTCGTCGTACTCGGCGCCGACCTCTACACCTGCAAGTTCAGCGAACGGCGCCTGACCCGCACTCCATCGGGCGCGGGCGTCCGGATCACCCCACGCTGCCGCAAGCGCAGCATTCAGTTCGTAAACGCAGGTGTCGTAGCCCCCGTCCCGCATTGCATTGGAGAACCCTTCCACGTGAGCCGTCCCGGTCTGATAGACGAGAGGCGCGAACTCCGGATCGATTTCATCATTGCCGGGTTCGGCGAATGACTGCGCGCAGCCCCTCGCGTCGGTCGCATGGTAGTTGCGACAGGATTGGGGACGGACCGGATAGATCGAGCAGCAGGAGGCTTCAAGGAAGGGGCATGCGAGGGTATGTTCGTCGCGATCCTGAGACTTCATGACCTCCAGTTGGTCGAGGTTGCGCTGCACCCGCTCACGCAGTCCGGCCTGCGCCACGGCACTGAAGCGCTCCGACACCCACGTCTCAATCGCGAAGACTTCCACCGCCCGGACATCCACTGAAAAGTGGCAACACCAGTCACAGCCTTCGCGGCAGGCCAGCGACCCGGCATCCTCGGCAGCCGCGAGACGCGCCGTGTGACGGTCCTGCGACTCGCGCAACGCGAAGAAAGGGCCGCTCGCCCCGATGTCCCGCCGCGCCCGTGCCGATTCCTCAGCCAATATGCGTCGCACCAAAGCCAGATCCAGTGTGAATTCCATCCTATCATCCTACTGCGGAACCGCCATTGCCGCGCAGATCGCTATACTGCATGGCATGAGCGAGCCGCGCATCCTGTCCGTCATCCCACCGATGACCCAGCTCAATACGCCGTATCCTTCCACGGCCTATCTGACGGGTTTCCTTCGGGCAGGTGGATTCAAGGCGCAGCAGACGGATCTGTCCATTTCCCTGATCTTGCGCCTTTTCAGCGAAGAGGGCTTGGACCAACTGCTGGCGGCAGTCCGGGAAATGCCACCCCGAGAGAAAACACCGGCGTGTTTATTCTTCGAATCCCACCAGGACATCTACCGCTCGACCGTCTCTACCGCGATCCGATTTCTGCAGGGCAAAGACCCGACGCTGGCGCATCGCATCGCCTCACGGTCGTTCCTTCCTGAAGGTCCGCGATTCACGTCCATCGAACAGTACGAACCATCCTCGACCGACGGGCGGAATCCACTGGACTGGGCATTCGGCGCGCTCGGTACAGCGGACCTCGCCAAGCACATCGCAACCCTCTACCTGAATGACCTCGCGGACGTGGTTCGTGATGCCGTAGACCCACGTTTTGGGTTTGTGCGCTATGCCGAGTCTCTCGCCGCGAGTCAGCCCTCGTTCGAGCCACTGCATACCGCACTCGGGGCACCCGAGACTCTTCTGGACCGTCTTTTGCGCGAACTGACGGTGCAATTGCTCCGCATCCATGAACCGACCGTAGTCTTGCTGACCGCTCCATTCCCGGGAAACGTCTACGGCGCCTTTAGGATCGCCCAGACAGTCAAGCAACTGGACCCCGCCATTACGACGGTCCTCGGCGGTGGCTACTGCAACACCGAGTTGCGGGCACTCAAGGAACCACGGGTACACCAGTATTTTGACTACATCACGCTGGATGCGGGCGAGCGTCCGTTGCTCGCGATACTTGAACACCTGCAGGGGCAAAGGCCCGCATCGAAGCTCGTGCGCACCTATACCCGAGCCCTCGGTTACGTGAATCACCAAGAGCCTGAAGTCGCGTTCTCCGATACCGGAAATCCGACCTATGACGGACTTCCGCTTGCGGACTACCTGTCGCTCCTCGACATGCTGAACCCCATGCATCGCCTATGGTCTGACGGGCGCTGGAACAAACTGACGGTTGCCCATGGTTGTTACTGGAAGAAGTGTAGCTTCTGTGATGTGAGCCTCGACTACATATCCCGCTACGATCTTGCATCCACCAGCGTTTTGATCGACCGCATCAAATCCCTGCTGCAGGAGACGGGCGAGAGCGGTTTCCATTTCGTGGATGAAGCCGCACCCCCCAAGGCGCTCAAGTCGCTGGCAAGCGCTCTCATCCAGCAGGATCTCGCCATCTCATGGTGGGGGAATATCCGTTTCGAGAAGTCCTTCACTCCCGAGATATGCAAGTTGCTTGCCCAAAGCGGTTGCATCGCCGTCACCGGCGGACTCGAGGTTGCCTCGGACCGGCTGCTGAAGTTGATGCAAAAGGGCGTCTCGGTTGAACAGGTCGCGCGCGTCACCCGTGCTTTTTCCGACGCCGGCATCCTCGTCCATGCGTACCTCATGTATGGATTTCCGACCCAGACTGTGCAAGACACCGTCGATTCGCTTGAGTACGTCCGACAGTTGTTCCTTGCCGGGTGCATCCACTCCGGCTTTTTTCACCGGTTCACCTGCACGGTGCACTCGCCCGTCGGTCTGGATCCTGCGCGGTACGGCGTCACGCTCGCGCCCCCTCCCCGTGCGAGCTTCGCCAACAACGACATCAATTTTCACGATCCGTCGGGGGTCGATCACGACGCTCTGGGTGACGCACTGAAGCGGGCGATTTTCAATTACATGCATGGTGTCGGTCTTGATCTCGACGTGCGGGACTGGTTTGCGCCACCCGAGGGGAACCCTCGGTCCCGGCCCACGCGCCGCCGTCGCGGCACGATTCCACGCACGACCGTACCGGCGGATTTTATCCAGCGGGCTCTGGACTGAACTCAGAAGCGCCACACGTCACAAGAACGTGCCAGAATCACAGGACCGGGAACGTTCTCAACTTGCAGGAAGACCGTATGTTCGAACGATATTTCGAGAAATTGTTGTTTGCAGCCCGATGGCTGCTCGCGCCTGTCTATCTCGGACTTGGTCTCGCACTGATCGCGCTGGCGGTCAAATTCTTCGAGGAAGCGTTTCACCTCATCCTGAATGTCCATTCCATCTTCGAGGCGGATCTCGTCCTCGCCGTACTGGCCATGATCGACCTTTCGCTGGTCGGGAGTCTCATCGTCATGGTGATGTTCTCGGGTTACGAGAATTTCATTTCGCGCCTCGATGCCGAGGGAACAGAGGCGCTGGGGTGGCTTGGAAAACTTGATGCCGGAACCCTGAAACTCAAGGTCGCGACCAGTATCGTGGCCATTTCGAGCATCCATTTGCTGCGGATTTTCATGGAAACCCCGACAGTCGCCAACGACAAGATCTTCTGGTACGTGGTCCTGCATATGACTTTTGTGGTTTCCGCGGTACTGATGGGCGTGATGGACCGGCTGGCTTTTGCAGCCCATCGCATGGAGAAGCATTGAACGTTCCCTCCGCCGACGGAACGACGCCATAGCATGCGGTTTCTGCGCATCATCGAGCATGTCAGCCTGGATGGCGTGATCGAAATCTCAACAGGCGACAGCGCGGCCGGCCCTTTTCCCTACGGCGACTGGACCGCGGCATACCGCACGCCCGAGGGCTTGCTGCGCGTCCTTGATCTTTATGGCGAGGAATTCGATGTCGTGCTCGGCAGGCGCACCTATGACCTATGGGCTGCTTACTGGCCCAATGCGCCGGCGAGCCCGATGTCGATTCGACTCATGCGGGCCACAAAGCACGTTGCCACCCATCGGCCCGACAGCCTGCACTGGGGTCCGGCTCGGTCACTCGGAGAGGATCTCCTAGCGGGCATCAGCGTGCTGCGGGCCACGGCGGGACCCCCGTTGATCTGCGCGGGTAGCGCCTCCCTCACGTCCCCACTTTTGCAGCGCGGCCACGTGGATGAGTTGGTACAGCTCGTGAATCCGGTCTATCTTGGCACCGGCAAACGACTGATGGAGGCCGGCGCGCCAGCCCAACGGTTTCGCTTGCTCTCGAGCGAGGCGCTCCCCTCAGGCATCCTGATCAATCGCTATCTCCCGCAGGGTGCGCTCCAGGCCCGTGAGACGTAGGCAACGGGACGCATCGGTGTCACCCCGCTTTTGGGATCGTGAGATCTGAGATATGAGTTCTGCGTAGGCAATCACATGCACATCGAAATGACCGAATTCGCCCGTGTCCGCCTTTTTCCAAAGGCGCCCCGACCGAACACTATTCAGGACTGCACGGCGGAATCCTTCGAAACCTACCTGAACACGCATGCACCCGAGCGGATTCTTCCTGGCTACGCGCCTTTCTGCCAGCTGCATGTTTACGCCAACTGGACCTCAACCCGCTGCCTGACCGTGCCCATCACCGAACAGAACGTCGGGCAGCTGCGCTCAGGGTACGAAGCACGCAATAGCCGGGAGTTGCCGGTTTTGGTGCGATGGCTCGAGGGTGTGGAAGTACCGGTCGCACGCTATCTCATTCCGATTCTTTACAGCCGTGCACAACTCCAGACCGAGGGCACCCTGATTCGCGCTGACTGGGGCGTGGTGGGCTGTCTCTACACGAGCGAGCCTGCTGAAATTCCGATGGCGCCGATCACGATGATGCGCAATGCGCTTGGCGTAGCAGAAGGGGGATCAGGTGTACCTCTCAGCCCGGAGGCTTATCGCAAGAGTGTCGAATACTGGCAGGGACATGCCAACTGGCGCGCAGAGGCCTGAGCGGGCCTCGCTGGGGACTTTCGTTTACCGCGCGATGAAGCATCATGGAAGCGCCACCAACCTCACCGAGGCCGTTACCAATGCATGAACATCGCTCTGACACTCTGATCAAGGTCCCTCTGGTGACCTTCGGCTTCTGGGTTATCAAGATCCTGTGCACCACGCTCGGCGAGACCGGCGGCGACAGCATCTCCATGAGTTGGCTCGGGGAGACCACTACCGAGGCCGGCCGATTCCCTTGGAATGGCTACCTGATCGGGACCGTGCTGTTCGCGGCATTGCTTGCGGTACTGACCACGGCTCAAATCCGGGTGCGCCGTCACTACCCTTGGCTTTACTGGTCAACGATCATCGCCTCGACCACCGCTGGCACCACGTTGGCGGATTTTTGTACGCGCTCGCTCGGAATAGGCTACGCGGGAGGATCCGTATTGCTCTTCACCTGTGTACTGCTATGCCTGGCAGTGTGGTGGCGTCGAATGGGCAGTATCGCTGTCGAGACGGTGAGGGAACCCCAGGCGGAGCGGTTCTA
Source organism: uncultured bacterium (assembly GCA_963978075.1). Classification (GTDB taxonomy): domain Bacteria; phylum Pseudomonadota; class Gammaproteobacteria; order Steroidobacterales; family Steroidobacteraceae; genus CAIKZZ01. The sequence goes on from CAXBRZ010000041.1 coordinate 8,437, forward strand.
TTGGCTCACCATTACGTTCTCGCAGACGCTAGGAACCGCTTTGGGCGACTGGGCTGCGGATGGCGCCCTCGGCTACCTGGGTGGCACTCTTGTTTTTGCGAGCGCACTGCTCGTACTGGCAGGGCTATACCGCTGGAGCCACCTCTCCCGGTCGTTCCTGTTCTGGAGCGCCTTCATCCTGACGCGCCCTTTGGGCGCGACGGTGGGTGACTTTTTTGACAAGCCACCCGCTCAAGGGGGGCTGGGCTTCAGCAGGCCTCTGGCGAGCTTAGTGCTCGCCCTGCTGATCGTCCTTTTCGTGGCGCTCGAGTCCCGCAGGCAAAACCGGACGATGCGGGAACATTAAAAAAGAGGCCGGAAACCTCCCGAATAACGGGGGAGATATTTCCGGCCTCCGTTCAGGCGCAATCCTGTGGTCAGGCCTTCAATGCTGACAGCACCTCGTCCAGCATCTTCTTCGCATCACCGAAGAGCATCCGGTTGTTCTCCTTGTAGAACAACGGATTGTCGACGCCTGCATAACCGGACGCCATGCTCCGCTTCATGACGATCGTGGTGCGCGCCTTCCACACCTCAAGCACCGGCATGCCGGCGATCGGGCTCCCCGGATCGTCCTGCGCACTGGGATTCACAATGTCATTGGCGCCAATCACCATCGCCACGTCGGTGTCCGGGAAATCCTCGTTGATCTCATCCATCTCAAGCACGATGTCGTAGGGCACCTTGGCTTCCGCGAGCAACACGTTCATGTGCCCCGGCATTCGGCCGGCCACCGGATGGATGGCAAACCGGACGTTTTTGCCTTTGTCCCGCAGGGTCTTCGTGATCTCATACACCGTGTGCTGCGCCTGTGCCACGGCCATGCCGTAGCCCGGCACGATCACGACACTCGCCGCTTCCCTGAGCAGTTCCGCGGTCTCGATGGCACTCACGGCCGTGACCTCACCAGCCGGTTGCTCACCCGCACCGGCAGCCTTGGGCTTGCCGCCGTCGCTTCCAAAACCGCCGGCAATCACACTGAGGAATTGCCGGTTCATGGCGCGGCACATGATGTAGGAGAGAATGGCACCGCTTGAACCGACCAGGGCACCGGTGACGATCAGCAGGTCGTTGGAGAGCATGAAACCGGTGGCCGCAGCGGCCCATCCGGAATAGCTGTTGAGCATCGAAACGACGACCGGCATGTCGGCGCCGCCGATCGCCATGACCATATGTACGCCAAACAGCAGGGCCAGCAAGGTCATCGCCACGAGCGGTGTCATACCCTCCTGCGGTGATGCGGCCGAAAGGAAGCGCTGCCCTAGGACGATCACCGCAAGCAGAAGCGCCAGATTGAGCCAATGGCGTGCCGGCAGCATCAAGGGCTTGCCGCCGATCTTGCCGGAAAGCTTGCCGAAGGCGATGACCGATCCCGACAGGGTGACTGCGCCAATCAGCACGCCGAGATACACCTCAACATGGTGAATGCCTTCCTCCGCAGGACTCATGCCGGCCGATGCGCTCGGATCAATGTAGCTGGCGTAGCCTACAACCGTCGCAACGAGACCCACGAGACTGTGCATGAACGCGACCAGTTCCGGCATCTGCGTCATCTGCACTGTGCGCGCCAGATAAAGACCCACGCCACCGCCCGCCACGAGGGCCGCGAGGATGTAGCCTATGCCGCCTGCGGTGACATTGGGACCGAGCACCGTTGCGACGATCGCAATGGCCATGCCGATCATGCCGTAAAGGTTGCCGCGACGAGACGTCTCGGGATTGGAGAGCCCCCCGAGGCTCAGGATGAACAGGATGGTCGCGCCGATGTATGCGACCGAGGTGAGACTGCCTGACATTCTGGGTCTCCGGTTACTTGCGGAACATGGACAGCATGCGGCGGGTCACCGCAAAGCCGCCGAACATATTGACGGCCGTCAGCGCAATGCCAACGATGGCCAGCCAGCGGATGATCACGTCTGGCCGGACGACACCGCCGGCCAGGGCGGTCACCTCCGGCGGCGCAATCTGCACCAAGGCACCGATGATGATGATGCTGCTGATGGCATTGGTGACGCTCATGAGCGGAGTGTGCAGGGAGGGCGTCACGTTCCAGACCACCATGTAGCCGATGAAGCACGCCAGCACGAACACCGTGAAGTGGCCCAGGAAGGCGGCCGGCGCGTACACACCGATGAGCGCAAAGAGGACCGCTGCCACCGCGAAGAAGACGGCCGTCTTGCCCGCGGACATGGGCTCTCCGCCCGCGCCATGTCCATGTTTCGGGGCTGCTACGGCGACGGCGGCGGCCTTCGGGGGCGTCGCCCCGGCCGGGGCCGCCGACAGCTTGGGCGCCGGCGGTGGCCAGGTGACGTCGCCGTCCTTGACGACCGTGGCGCCGCGGATGACCTCGTCTTCCATGTTGACCACGATCTGGCCGTCTTTCGCCTTGCACAGCTCTTCGGTCAGGCGCAGCAGATTGGTCGCATAAAGGTTGCTTGCCTGACGCGGCAGGCGGCTCGGCAGATCCGTGTAGCCGATGATCGTGACACCGTGCTTGACCGTAACCTTGCCCGGCTCGGTCAGTTCGCAATTACCGCCCTGCTCGGCAGCCATGTCGACAATGACGCTACCGGGCTTCATCGACTGGACCATCTCGGCCGTGATCAATTTCGGCGCCGGCTTGCCCGGAATCAGGGCCGTCGTGATGATGATGTCGACTTCTCTGGCCTGCTTGGCGAACACCTCGCGCTGCGCCTTCTGGAAGCCCTCGCTCATGACCTTGGCGTAGCCGCCTACACCACTGCCTTCTTCCACATAGTCGACCGGCACATACTCGCCACCCAGTGACTTGATCTGGTCGGCCACCTCGGGACGGGTGTCGTTTGCACGCACAATGGCGCCCAACCCGGAGGCGGCACCAATCGCGGCAAGGCCCGCGACCCCAGCGCCGATGATGAACACCTTGGCAGGCGGCACCTTGCCGGCAGCCGTGATCTGGCCGGTGAAGAACCGACCAAACTGGTGGGCCGCCTCGATGACCGCCCGGTAGCCACCGATGTTGGCCATCGACGAGAGGGCATCAAGTTTCTGGGCGCGGGAGATCCGCGGAACACTGTCCATCGCGATGACCGTGGCCTTATTCTCCGCCATGGTCTTCAAAAGGTCGGGGTTCTGCGCCGGCCAGATAAAACTGACCACAGCCTGCCCGGCACGCAGGCCGGACGCCTCCGTCACCGACGGAGCCCTCACCTTGAAAATGATGTCCGCCTGCGCCCAGACCGAGGCTGCATCGGCGGCGATCGTCGCGCCGGCCGCCTGGTAGGCGGCGTCGCTGATGCTGGCGGACTCGCCCGCTGCAGACTCCACAACGACCGAGAATCCCAGTTTGACGAGTTTCTCGACAACCTCGGGGACGGTCGCAACCCGTTTTTCCCCTGCGTAGACTTCCTTCGGAACGCCGATAACCTGAGGCATGTGGTGCTCTTCCCCCTGCTCGTTGACCCCTGTCGCGCCTGGCCGTGGACCAGAACGCTTAACCCTCTGAATATGACACAGTTAGGGCTGAAGGTCAGTTACACAAACCGCTACAGGACAGTGCCGACCGGGTCTCAATCGCAGAACTCGTCGTCGCCTGTCCGGCGGGCCCCTCGGGGCAGGTTATAGTCCTGCCGGAATGCCGGAATGCCGGACCGCCGGCAGGTCAGTGGATCATGGCGCCCCTCCCACCCTTCGTCGCACATACCCTATGAATCGCCAATATCCGCAGCGGATCGTCTGCCTGACCGAAGAACCGACCGAAGTGCTCTATGCGCTTGGCCAACAGGACCGCATTGTCGGTATCTCCGGATTCACCGTCCGACCGCCCCAGGCACGACGGGAAAAGCCGAAGGTCAGCGCCTTCATCAACGCCAAAATCGACCGCATTCTGGCGTTGCGGCCCGATCTTGCGATCGGCTTCTCGGACATCCAGGCCGACATCGCCCAGGCCCTGATCAAGGCCGGGGTCGAGGTATGGATCAGCAACCACCGCTCGGTGGACGGAATCATCGGCTATGTGAGGCGCCTCGGCGCACTCGTCGGTGCGGCCGATCAGGCAAACCGCTACGCAGACGAGCTTGAACGCCGTATCGATGCGGTCAGGGCCGCCGCCGCCAGGTTCGACTTGCGGTAGGGCCCGGCGCGCAGCGAGGTGCCGAACTCCGGCTCCTTGTCGACCGTGTAGAGGACGCGGCTGGTCCGCGGGTCGACCAGCAGCAGGTCGGAGAAGTTGAGCGTCGTCGAGGCGGTCCGCAGCAGCGGGTGGTAGAGCGCGTGCAGGTCGCCGTAGGCTCCGGCCGGCGCACGGTCGTACAGCCGACGCCGGTCCTTGGGCTGCGGGTTCTGGACGATGTACCAGTCCTGCAGGAAGTACGGCGCCGATCCGACCGGCAGGAAGTCCTTGGTCGGTGCATCCGGTCCCAGGATGCGCCGCACCATCGGCATGTACTCGCCCTCGTACCAGCCGACCACCCGCTGCC